>CAZLBJ010000588.1:0-12406 GCA_964557755.1 uncultured Thermoanaerobaculia bacterium | reverse complement strand
CCGGCGAGCAGAAGGGCTGGGCGCCGCTGACCGGCCTGGTGGCCGACGACCACAAGCTGATCGACCTGCCGCAGCCCGAGCTCTACGACCTCGCCGAGGACCCGGGGGAGAGGAACAACCTGCTGGCGCGGCGCGTCGAGGAGGCCGCCGCGGAGGAGAGCACGCCGGCGGTCGGCCCTTCGACAGGCTCAGGGCAGGCGGTCGACCGCGACGACCTGCTCCTCGCCCGCCGCCTCCACCGCGGCCTCGAGGAGTTGCTGACCACCTCCCCCGGCGGCGTGCGCGAGTCGACGCGCGAGCTCTCCGAGGAGGACCGCCGCCAGCTCGCCGCGCTCGGCTACCTGGGCGGCGGCGGCGCGCGCGGGACAGGCTCAGGAGAAGGCGGCGGCCTCGACCCCAAGCGTGCCATCGCCATCGAGAACCGGGTGCGCCAGGTCCGCACCGCGGTGCTGCAGGGAGCCGTCGAAGAGGCGGCGGCGGCGCTCGACGCCCTGCGCTGGGAGAACCCGGACGTCGAGCTGCCCGACTTCTACGAGCTGGAGTTCTTCGTCGCCAAGCACCGCGGCCAGCCGGCGGCGGCGGTGGAGGCGCTCGAGCGCGGCGTCACCGCCTTCCCCGACTTCGCCTCGCTGCGCCTGCGGCTGGCGACCTACCTGCAGGAGATCGGCCGCCTCGACCTCGCGGCGCGCCACGCCGAGGCGCTGCTCGAGCGCGACCCGCGCAATACGCAGGCGAGCAGTCTGCTGGGCATGGTGGCCGAAGGGCGCGGCGAGTGGGCGGCGGCGCGCCGCCACTACGAGGAGGCCTTGCGCCTCGAGCCGGGCAGCGTGCCGCTGCGCGCCAAGCTGGCGGAGATGGCGCTGCGCGAGGACGACCGCCAGCGCGCGCGCGCCCTCTACGACGAGCTCTTGGCGGAGGGGGCGCTCGACGACCAGCCGAACGAGCTGGCGCGCTCGGCGATGCTCGACGCGGCGCTCGGCAACGACGAGCGCGCCGAGGCCACGCTGCGCCGCGTCCTCGAGATCCAGCCCGCCGGCGTCCACCGCTTCGCCCTCGGCATGCTCCTCTTCCGCAACGGCGACCGCGCCGCCGCCGAGCAGGAGCTGATCGCCGCCCTCCAGGCCGACCAGCTCCCCCTCGACGACCGCCAGAGGGCCCTCGCCCACGCCGCCCTCCAGCAGCTCCGCACCGCCGGCTGACCCCCCTTCCCTTTTCCGGCCGAGCTGTCACTCCCGACTCACCGACACCCGCCGTCTACTCGGCTGAGGGGACGGTGCCAGGGGCCGTGGGAGCCCCGCGCCCGTAGCACTTCCCCGAGCGGAGGACGCGGGGCTCCCGCGGCCCCCCCGCACGAACGGTCCAGCTTCCTTTCCTACCGAGCCCCTCCCGGCCGCTCCGTCACCCGCACCTGCTTGTGGACGAACGACTCCGTCCCCGACAGCTCGTCCCACACCCCCACCGCCACCCGCGGCGTCCCCGGCGCCAGCCGCAGCACCCGCCCGAAGCCGATGTCCTTGCCGCGCGCCTCGGCGATCTGCGCGTTCGGCACCTGCACCGGGTACGGGAACTGGTGCAGCTCCGACACGCCGCCCTTCTCGTCCTCGACCACCAGGTAGATGCGCAGCCGCCCCTCCTGCATCTCGCCGTTGGGCAGCAGCGTCACGTCGCGGAACGGGATGCGCACCAGCACCGGCACCTCGTAGGCGCGGCGCCCCTGGCGCTCCGGGCGGCCGAAGTCGACCTCGATGCCGAGCGGGTTCGACTCCATCTTGAAGACCAGCGACGACAGCGTGCGGTCGGCCACCCGCTCCTCCTGGGGCTTGTCGACGAACCCCCGGCGGTGGCGCGCCCGCAGGCCCGGCCGCTTCACCCGCACCTCGACGTCGTGGAACTCGCCGTCGCCCCGCGCCGGCGAGCGGAAGCCGAGGGAGTAGAAGTTGTCGAAGTCGACGCCGGTGCGGTGGAAGGCGTCCGCCAGCTCGAAGGTATTGAGGATCGAGGCGCCGCCGGTGGCCTCCGCCATCTCGATCAGCGGCTCCTGCATGTTGATCGTGCGGATGGCCTCCAGCGCGACGCGTCCGCCGCCCGCGATCGTGGTGCTGTCGGAGTCGGCGCCGAACAGCCGCTCGCCGGTGCCGCCGCGGGCGTCGACGGTGTAGAAGGTCACCTGGTTGGCGTTGGCGGCGCGGGTGACGCGGTTGAACAGCTTGCCCTCGTCCTCGCCGATCGCCTCGATCGTGGCTTCTTCGGCCTCGGTGGGCGCCTGCAGCGCGCCGGAGGACTCGAACCCGTCGTTGAAGACGTCGACCAGGTACTGGTACAGCTCCTCGCCGGGGCGCTGCGGCAGGCCGTCGGAGACGTAGAACAACGCCTTGCGTCCCGGCAGCCCGGCCATCGCGCGCACCGTGCTCTCCAGGGCCGCGGTAGACCGGCGCAGCTCGACCTTCTGCTGCTGCACGTAGGTGCGCAGGAAGGCGTACGCCATGTACGGATCGTCGTGCTGCTTGCCGAAGCGGATGTTGGCCAGCACCTGGCGCCGTTCGGAGTCGTTCTGCGGCCGCATCGCCTTGACCCGGCCGAGCGCACGCAGCCCGTCGCGCACCTGCTGCCAGTCGCGGGTGAACGTCTGCGCCACCGAGACCTGGCCGTCGTAGCCCATCAGCATCACGCGGTCGCCCTGGAACATGCGGTCCTCGAGGAAGCCCTCGAGCTCCTCGAGCGCGCGCTTGCGGTTCTGCGGGTTGAGGTTGAAGTGATCGACGTAGACCACCAGGTTGAGCTGCTGCTCCTCGGGCAGCTCGGACGGCGGCGTCATCGTCCGTTCCTCTCCCGCGTCGGCGCCGCGCGCCAGCTCGGCGTCGACGCGGTTCGGCTGGGCGACGAAGAAGAAGTTGGTGATCTCGACCGGCTTGCCGTCCTGGAGGATCTCGAAGTCCTCCTTCTCGAGGCCGGTGACGCGGCGGCCCTGCCGGTCGGTGACGAACACCTCGACGTTGACCACGTTGACGTCGAGGCGCTCGACGAAGAGCGGCGGCGCGCCCTCCTCGCCGGCCGCCGGCGCCGCGGCGGCCGGCTGGGCGGCGGCGGCACCGGCGACGGCGAGGCCGAGGACGAAGGCCGAAGCGAGGGCGAGGACGCCCAGGGCAGGCGAGAGCGAGGAGAGCGGGGTCGGGGGTCGTCGCATGGTGACTTCGCTTTCTGGCCTCGGGTGCCGGCGGCGGGTGCCGCCGGTCGCGGGCGGGCCGTTTCGACTGTAACTGGGTATCTTACCTCCCCCCGCCGCCGGCGCCGCCCGCGCCGCCCGCGCCGCCCGGCGCCGCCTCACCTACGGCGTCCGCCGCCGGAGGCCGCTCGGCCTCGCCGGTCATCGGCACGAAGTAGACGGTGGCGATGCGCTCGCGGCGCAGCCCGTCGCCGGTGCGCGTGATGCGGGTGAGCTCCTGCACCCCCTCGCCCACCGGCGCCACCAGGCGGCCGTCCGGGGCGAGCTGGTCGAGCAGCGGCTGCGGGATGCGCGGCGGCGCGGCGGTGAGCAGGATGGCGTCGAAGGGGGCGGCGGCGGGCCAGCCGCGGTAGCCGTCGCCCATGCGCACGTGGACGTTGTCGTAGCCCAGGCGGCCGAGGGTGCGGCGGGCGCGGTCGGCCAGCGGGCGCAGGATCTCGATCGAGTAGACCTCGGCCGCGAGCTGCGACAGCACCGCCGCGTGGTAGCCGGAGCCGGTGCCGATCTCCAGCACCCGGTCGCCGGGCTCGAGCTCGAGCAGATCGCACATCATCGCCACCACCGAGGGCTGCGAGATGGTCTGCCCGTAGCCGATCGGCAGCGGCTCGTCGTAGTAGGCGCGGGCGCGGCGGGTGAAGGGGACGAAGCGGTGGCGCGGCACCTCGGCGAGGGCGGCGAGCACGCGCGGGTCGTCGATGCCGCGGTGGGCGAGCTGGTCGACCATGCGCCGGCGCTCCTCGGCGCGCTCGCCAGCAGCGACATCGGGCGGCGCCGCGGCGGCGAGCACGACGCCGAGCAGGACGGCCAGGACGGCGCCGAGCACCGCCGCCGCCACGGTGCCGGGCCGCAGCCCGCCGCTGCCGCGCCGCGGCGTCATCCGTCCTCGCGCACCTGGCCGGTCATCGGCATCAGCACCACCGGGATCACCGGCCGCTTCTCGATGCCGTCGGCGGTCTTGGTAATCACCTGCAGGTCCTGGATGTAGCCGCCCACCGGCGCCACCATGCGGCCGCCCACCTTGAGCTGGTCGATCAGCGGCTTGGGCAGGCGCGGCGGCGCGGCGGTGAGGATGATGGCGTCGAACGGCGCCGCCTCCGGCCAGCCCTGGTAACCGTCGCCGGCGCGCAGGTGGACGTTGTCGTAGCCGAGCCGGCGCAGGCGCGCCGCCGCCTCGGCGGACATGCGCTCGATGATCTCGATCGAGTAGACCTCGCCGGCGACCCGCGACAGCACCGCCGTGTGGTAGCCGGAGCCGGTGCCGATCTCCAGCACGCGGTCGCCGGGGGAGAGGTCGAGCAGCTCGGTCATCAGCGCCACCACGTAGGGCTGCGAGATGGTCTGCCCGTGGCCGATGGCGAGCGCCTTGTCGGCGTAGGCCTCGGCGAGCGCGCTCTCCGGCACGAACTCGTGGCGCGGCACCTCGGCCATGGCGGCGAGCACGGCGGGGTCGCCGACGTCGCGGCCGCGCACCTGCTCCTCGACCATGCGGCGGCGCTGCGCCGCGTAGTCCTGGGCCACGGCGGCGCCGGCGGCGCCGGCGGCGAGCAGCAGGGCGAGGGCGGCGGCGAGCCGGCCGGCGAACGGGACGCGGGCGGTCACGGCGCCTCCTCCCCGCGGCGGTGGACGACGCGGCCGTCGACCAGCGTCAGGTCGGCCTCGACGGCCGGGATCTCGGCCACCGGCACACGCATCGGGTCGCGGTCCCAGACCACCAGGTCGGCCCGCTTGCCGGGCTCGAGCGAGCCGACCAGCGGGTCGAGGAACAGCGACCAGGCGGCGTCGAGGGTGAAGCCGCGCAGCGCCTCCCGGCGGTCGAGGCGCTCGCCGGGCAGCCAACCGCCGGGCGGCCCGCCGGCGAGGTCCTGGCGGCTCACCGCGGCGTGGAAGCCGAGCATCGGCGCGGCGCGCTCGACCGGGAAGTCGCTGCCGAGGGCGAGGCGGCCGCCGGCGTCGAGCACCTTGCGCCAGGCGTAGGCGCCGGCGAGGCGGCGCTCGCCGACGCGGTCGCCGGCCCACGGCATGTCGGAGGTGGCGTGCGACGGCTGCATCGAGGCGACGACGCCGAGCCGCGCCATGCGCTCGATGTCCGCCGGCCGCATCACCTGCGCGTGCTCGATGCGGAAGCGCGGGTCGGCGCCGTCGCCGCCGCCGTCCGCCGTAGCGCCGTCGCCGCGGGCGAGCGCCGCCTGCAGCGCGTCGAGCGCCACCAGGTTGCCGCGGTCGCCGATGGCGTGGACGGCGACCTGGAAGCCGGCGGCGCGAGCGCGGCGCGCCACCTCCTCGAGGTGGACGCCGCTCGACACCAGCAGGCCGAGGTTGCCCGGGTCGTCGTCGTAGGGCTCGACCAGCGCCGCGCCGCGGCTGCCCAGCGCGCCGTCGGCGTAGAGCTTGACGCCGCGCACGGTCAGCCGCCCCTCGGGGTCGATCTCGGGGCCGGCGGCGAACCAGCGGTCGAGCAGCGCCGCGTCGTCGCCGAGGAAGAGGGCGGCGCGCAGCGGCAGCTCGCCGGCCGCGGCGGCAGCGCGGTAGGCCTCGATGGCGGCGGCGCCGACGCCCATGTCGGTGACCGTGGTCAGGCCGCGCTCGACACAGTGGCGGGCGGCCAGCGCCAGGCGGCGGCGCAGCTCCTCGACGGGCGGCTGCGGCAGGCCGGCGGCGGCGTCCATGGCGTTGTCGATCAAGACACCGGTCGGCTCGCCGGCGGCGTCGCGCAGGAAGCGGCCGCCGGACGGGTCGGAGGTGGCGGCGTCGATGCCGAGGGCGTCGAGGGCGGCGCGGTTGAGCAGCGCCGCGTGGCCGTCGATGCGCGCCAGCCACACCGGGTGGGCGGGCACCGCCGCCGACAGCTCGCGGTGGTGCGGGAAGTCTTTCGCCGCCCAGTCGTTCTGGTCCCAGCCGCGGCCGCGCACCCAGGTGCCTGCGGGCAGCTCGGCGACGGCGGCGGCCGTGCGCTCGACCACCTCCGCGTAGCTGGCGGTGCCCACCAGGTCGACCTGCACCAGCGCCGAGCCGAGGCCGGCGAGGTGCGAGTGGGCGTCGATGAAACCGGGGGTCACCGCCCGGCCGCCAAGGTCGATCGTCTCGGTGCCCTCGCCGGCGAAGGCGCGCGCGCCGGCCTCCGGACCGAGGTAGACGATGCTCCCGCCGCGCACCGCGAGGGCGCCCTCCACCGGCTCCGCGGGCTGCACGGGATAGAACACGCCGTGCGTCAAGATGAGGTCGGCGGCGTCCTCCGCCAAGGTCGTCGCGGCCGGGCCGGTCACGGCGAGCAGCAGGGCGGCGAGAGCCGGCAGGGCGAGGTGCAGGGACCGGCCGCCGCGGTGGCGAGCCCGGTGGCAGCAAGGGATCGAAGGCATGGCAGGTGAATCTACTCCCGGGCGCCGTCGCCCGCGGAGCCCGGGGGCGGGGGCGCCCCTCGGTTGCGGGGGCCTCGGCGCCCCATTCTCGCAGTCGTAGGCTGCAAACGACAAGCCACGAGCACCAGGGCTTGACACCTTCACCAAATCCCCGTATTTTCAGAATACTCTATAACGTACAAGGAGCTTGTCATGAGAAGTATGACGTCCGCACCGATTCCGGGAGCACTGCTGATCCTGATGCTGTGGCTTCCTTCTCCAGCCGACGCACTTCAGTGCAGCCGCGATTGCGGCGGCGACTGCCAGGGGGGCTGCGAGGTCAATTCGATCGGCTGCAGCTGCACGAGCGTGGGCGGTGCCTGCCCCGGAAGCGTCACCTGCTCCGAATACGGAGAGACGGTGGCGTGCCACACGTCGGTGACCTTCAAGTGCGAGGAGAGCGACGAGGGTCTGCCGGGTGGACCGGAGACCCAGGGCCTGAGAGTGCCGCAGCCGACGGACTGGGCCGTCCTGAAGTACCGCACCAACCACGTCGACGTGATGACGAGCGCCCATGTGCGGCTGATCGCCGCCTCGGACGCGCGCTACGGCGGCATCGCCGTCGAGGAGATCCTGCGCTCGGCCGAGCGTGCCCGGAAGCTGCGCGCCGAGACGCGGGAGCAGTGGCGCCGGCAGGGGCCGTCCGCGCCACAGCTCCCGGACTTCCCACCGAGCGAGGAGCGGGTCCACTTCCTGGTCGATCCCGCGGGTCCGTGTGCCAGGGTCGGCCTCCGGTTGGCCGCCGGGTCGACTCCCGGTCTGCCCGCCAGCGGGTTCTTCCGGGTGGCGGCGACAGCGGGCGGCGAGATCACCGCCGTCTCGCCGCTCTACGCCGAGGAAGGTACCGACGTCCGGGAGCTGGCCCGCTGGCTGCGGCGGAACGGCCGGCTCGAGCTGAAGAGCGCTGTCGAGGGGCCGGTCGAGGCGTACGTCTACCTCCGTGCCGAGGAAGCCGGCGTCAGCCACATCGTCGGCGGCGGCGAGATCCTCCCCTAGCCGTTCCGAAGGAAGGGGGCAGCGGCGGTCCGCTAGACTGCTATCCATGCCGTCCGCCTCCGGCAGCGACACGCTCCCGACGTTCGACCTGCGCCGCGGCTCGTCGCCCGCCGCGCTCGACGAGCTGGCGCGGCGGCTCGGCGCGGTGGTCGAGCGCTCGCCGGCCGACGAGACCGAGGTGGTGTGGCTGGAGACGCTCGCCGGCGCGGCGGCGAGCCCGGCGGCGGCGGGGGCGGTGGACGGCGAGGCGCCGCCGCGGCGGCGGCGTACCGCGCAGGTGCGGGTGCGGGAGCGCGGCCGCAGCGGCTTCCACCGCACCGGCCTCGCCGCCTCGGCGGCGCCCCGCGAGCTCGACGCCGCGGTGCGCTTCGCCCTCGGCCAGGCGCGCCTGGCGCCAATGGGGCCGCCGCTGCCCCTCGCCGGCCCAGGCGGCAGCCGCGACGGCGGCGCCGAGCTCCACGACCCGGCGGTGGCGGGCCTCGACGCGGCCACCGCCCGCGACCTGCTGGAGGCCGGCCGCCGCGACGGCGAGCGGCTGCGCCTGGACTGGCACGAGGTGCGCCTGGTGGTGGCCAACAGCCGCGGCCTGGCGCACGGCGTCGAGGCGACGGCGGTGACCCTGGCCGTGCGCTGCGGCGACGGCCCCGGCGCCGGCCGCGCGGCGGGTTCGGCGCGCACCCTGGCGGCGCTGGCGGCGCCCGAGGTGGTCGAACGGGCGCGGGCGCGGCACGCCGGCGAGGGGGCCGGCACGGCGGAAGCGCCGGCGGCGGCGCTGCCGGTGCTGCTGGCGCCGGAGGCGGCGGCGGCGCTGGTCCAGGCGCTGTCCGACGCCACCCTCTCCTCGCGCGCCGTCCTCGACGGCCTGTCGTGCTTCGCCGGCCGCCTCGGCGAGGCGGTCGTCGACCCCGCCTTTTCGCTCACCGACGACGGCACCGACCCGGCGGGCCTGCCCTTCCCGATGGACTGCGACGGCTGGCCGAAGCGCCGGGTGCCGCTGATCGAGGCCGGCGTGCTGGCGAGCCCGGCGATCGACGCCGAGCTCGGCCGCCGCCTCGGCCGCACGCCGACGCCGCACGCCATCTCCTTCGACGAGTCGCGCCCCTCCCACCTCTTCGTCGCAGGGGGTGAGGCGGACGACGAGGCGCTGCTGCGCGCCGCCGAGGGCGGCCTGTGGATCGCGGCGCTCGACGAGCTGCGGGTGACCGACCCGGCGGCCGGCGCCTTCCGCGCCCGCGCCGCCGGCGTACGGCGCATCGAGGGCGGCTCCCTGGCCGTGGCGGTGCCCGACCTCGACTGGCGCGGCGACCTCCCCGCCGCCCTCGGCAGCCTCGCCGCCGTCGGCTCCGGCCCCGTCACCCTCGCCGCCCACGGCGCCTGGGGCGCCTGCCGCGCCCCGGCGTTGCTCCTGCCCGCGGCCGGCGGCCTGCGGCCGCTCGCGTGACGGCGGCCCCGCCCGGCCTCAGCGCTCGATCCGCCGCCAGATGCCGACCTCGAAGCGGCCGGCCGAGTCGGCGGCGCCGCGGTACATGCCGGTGGTGTTGAAGGTGAGGACCAGGCGGCCGGCGGCGTCGACGGCGATGACGCCGCCGTCGCCCGACGCCAGGGTGCGGTGGACCACCGCCTCCGCCGCCGCCGCCAGCCCCTCGCCGCGTAGCGCCATGCGCGCCGAGATCGAGTGGGCGACGTTGTGGCGGATGAACTCCTCGCCCTTGCCGGTAGCCGAGACCGCCGCCGTGCGGTTGTCGGCGTAGGTGCCGGCGCCGATGATCGGCACGTCGCCCACCCGCCCCCAGCGCTTGTCGGTGAGGCCGCCGGTGGAGGTCGCAGCCGCCAGGTTGCCGTAGACGTCGCGCACCACGCAGCCCACCGTGTCCTTGTCGTCCGGGCCCCCGCCCTCCCGGCGCCGGCGCTCCTCGATGGCGCGCTGCCACGCCTGGTAGCGCTGCTCGGTGTGGAAGTACTCCTGCGGCACGCGCACGACGCCCATCTCGTCGGCGAAGGCCTCGGCGCCGGCGCCGACCAGCAGGACGTGCGGCGAGCGCTCCATCACCAGGCGGGCGAGGGCGATCGGGTTCTTCACCGTCGACACGGCGGCCACCGCGCCGGCGGCGAGGTCGCGGCCGTCCATGATCGCGGCGTCGAGCTCGTGGCGGCCGTCGTGGGTGTAGACGGCGCCGCGACCGGCGTTGAACAGCGGGTCGTCCTCGAGCGAGCGCACCACCGTCTCGACGACGTCGAGCGCCGGTGTGCCGTCGGCCAGCTCGCCGGCGCCGAGGCGCAGGGCGGCGGAGAGCGCCTCGACGTAGGCCTGCTTGCGCTCGGCGGGGATGTCCTCGGGGATGGTGCCGGCGCCGCCGTGGATGGCGATCGCCCACTCCACCGGCGCCGCGTCGCTGGCCGCCGGGTCGAGGCCGGAAGGTTTCCCGGTGCCGGCGGGCGGCGCCGAGCCGCAGGCGGCGAGGAGGGCCGTGAGCAGGAGCGGGAGGGCGGCGGCGGCGGCGGCGCGCGGGCCACGGCGGCGGGCGGAGGACGGCGGCGGCGGGGGCGTCGGGAGCGCGTTCATGAGCCGCAGGATAGCAAGCGGCGCGCCCCTGTCCCGCCCCCCGTCCGGCGGCCCCGGAGGCCCCGGGGCCTGCCGCTATACTGCACCCCGCCATGGAGAGACGCGCCAAGATCGTCGCCACCCTGGGGCCGGCCAGCGAGGGCGAGGAGATGCTGCGCGCGCTGCTGGCAGCGGGGCTCGACGTGGTGCGCCTCAACCTCTCGCACGGCGACCACGACTGGCACCGCGAGCGCATCGCCATGGTGCGCCGGCTGGCGGCGGAGGCCGGCCGCCACGTGCCGGTGGTGCTCGACCTGATGGGACCGCGCTACCGCCTGGGGAAGATCGACGGCCAGCTCGAGCTCGCCACCGGCGCCCAGGTGCGGCTCGGCACGGCGGACGGCGTCGAGCTGCCGGTCGACTCGCCGGAGATCCTGCCGCTCTTGCGCGAGAGCGAGCGGGTGCTGATCGACCAGGGGCTGGTCGAGCTCGAGATCGTCGAGCACAGGGGCGACCACGTGGTGGCGCACGTGCTCTCCGGCGGCACGGTGTCGACGCGCAAGGGGATCAACCTGCCGGACACCGACATCGGCTTCGAGATCACCGAGAAGGACCGCGGCGACATCGTCTTCGCGGTGCGCGAGGGGGTCGACTACCTGGCGGCGAGCTACGTCGGCCGCGCCGCCGACCTGCACGCGCTGCGCGGCGCGGTGGCCGGCGCCGGCGGCGCGGTGCCGCTGATCGCCAAGCTCGAGCGCTCGCGGGCGCTCGACAACCTCGACGAGATCGTCGCCGCCTCCGACGCGGTGATGGTGGCGCGCGGCGACCTCGGCGTCGAGGTGCCGCTGTACCGCGTGCCGGTGCTGCAGAAGCAGATCATCGCCGCTGGCCGCCGCGCCGGCAAGCCGGTGATCGTCGCCACCCAGATGCTCGAGTCGATGATGACGCAGCCGCGGCCGACGCGCGCCGAGGCCACCGACGTCGCCAACGCGGTGCTCGACGGCGCCGACGCGCTGATGCTCTCCGGCGAGACCGCCGCCGGCCACTACCCGGTGGAGACGGTCGACATCATGGTGCGCATCATCGAGGAGGCGGAGAGCTCGCAGCGCCGCGGCTTCGGGGCGCCGAGCGACCTGCGGCGGTCGGGCAGCGGCGAGGCCGGCGAGCTGGTGGGCAGCGTCCTCGGCCGCCTCGACGACGCTTCGGTCGACATCGCGGACATGGTCTCCGCCGCCGCCGTCTACGCCGCCCGCGAGCTCGGCGCGCGCCGCCTGGTGGCCTTCACCCAGAGCGGCTCCACCGGCCGGCTGATCGCCCGCTACCGCCCGTCGACGCCGATCGTCGTCTTCACCCCGGAGGAGGCGATCGCCCGCCAGCTCGCGCTGGTGTGGGGAGTGACGCCGTTCGTCCTCGGCGACGACCTGCAGCACCTCGACGAGGTGGTGCGGGTGGTCGACCGCGAGCTGCTCGCCCGCCGCCAGGCGCAGGCCGGCGAGATCATCGTGGTGATCATGGGCGCGCCGATTCCCGAGCGCCGGCAGGCCAACCTGATGCGCGTCCACCGCGTGCGCGGCTCGAAGGCGGTGCCCGCGGGCGCCAGGTCCGCCGGCGGCGGCGGCGAGGCGGCGCCGTGATCCCGCTGCACGACCTCAACCCCACCCGCCGGCGGCCGCTGGTGACGGTGCTGCTGATCCTCGCCAACGCCGTCCTCTTCGTCTACGAGCTGACCCTCGGCCCCGAGCTGCAGCCGTTCCTCCAGCAGGCGGCGTTCGTGCCGGGGCGCGCCCTCGGCCCCGGCGGCCCCGGGGTGGTCGGCGAGTCGGCGAGCGTGCTGCTGTCGATGTTCCTGCACGGCGGCTGGGCCCACTTCCTGGGCAACATGCTGTTCCTGTGGGTGTTCGGCGACAACGTCGAGGACCGCCTGGGCCACGCGCGCTTCGTCGTCTTCTACCTGGCGTGCGGCTACGCGGCGGCGCTGGCGCACATGCTGGCGAGCCCGGGCTCGATGCTGCCGGCGATCGGCGCCTCGGGCGCCATCTCCGGCGTCCTCGGCGCCTACCTGCTGCTCCACCCGCGGGCGCCGGTGGTGACGCTGATCTTCCTCGGCTTCTTCTTCACCACCACGCGCATCCCGGCCTTCGTCTACCTGCCGTTCTGGTTCCTGCTGCAGCTCGTCTCCGGCGTCGCCTCGCTGGCGGCGACGTCGACCAGCGGCGGCGAGACGGGCGGCGTCGCCTGGTTCGCGCACAT
>CAZLBJ010000587.1:0-6968 GCA_964557755.1 uncultured Thermoanaerobaculia bacterium | reverse complement strand
CGGGTAGCGGCTCCGGCTCGATCGCACGCAGGACCCGCGGCCCCGGGGGGTGCTCCCTCCGGGGCCGTTCTGCGTCCGGGGCTTACGGCGCCTTGACCAGGTGGCCGTCCTGGACCACCGCGGCGACGTCGAGCAGGGCCGCGACGTCCGCCAGCGGGTCGCCGGACACCGCCACTAGGTCCGCACGCTTGCCCGGCTCGATCGTCCCCAGGTCGTCCTCCTCGCCGAGCAGGCGCGCCGCGGCGACGGTGGCGGTCTCGATCGCTTCCATCGGCGTCAGGCCGGACTCGACGAGGAGCACGAATTCGCGGCCGTTGTCGCCGTGGCGGCTGACCCCGGAGTCGGTGCCGAACGCGATCGGCACGCCGGCGGCGTGGGCGCGGCGCAGCGTGTCCTTCATCTCGCGGCCGACGCGCAGCGCCTTCTCGCGGACCGCCGGCGCCATGAAGTCCGCGTTCTGTGCCATCTCGAGCACGGTGGCGCCGGCGAGGAGCGTCGGCACCAGCCAGGCGCCGTGCTCCTTGTAGAGGCGGAAGGCTTCCTCGTCCGAGTAGGTGCCGTGCTCGATCGAGTCGACGCCGGCGCGCAGCGCGGCGTGGATGCCGTCGGCGCCGTGGGCGTGGGCGGCGACCTTGCGGCCGAGGGAGTGGGCGGTGGCGACGATCGCCTCCAGCTCGTCGTCGAAAAGCTGCTGGCCGGTGCCCGCCGCCGTCTCGCTGAGCACGCCGCCGGTGGCGGTGACCTTGATGACGTCGGCGCCGCGCTTGACCTGGGCGCGCACCGCGCGGCGGCAGTCGGCGGCGCCGTCGCAGATCGAGCTGTCGGCCCACAGGTCGAGGACCTCCTCGCGGAAGCCGTGGACGTCGCCGTGGCCGCCGGTGGCGGCGAGCGAGGCGCCGGCGGCGACGATGCGCGGCCCCGCGACGAGGCCCGCGGCCACCGCGTCGCGCAGCGCGAAGACGACCTCGGGCGGGCCGCCGACGTCGCGCACAGTGGTGAAGCCCGCGTCGAGCGTGCGGCGCAGGAAGGGCAGCGAGTGGAGGGTGGCCGCCGGGTCGCTGCGGGTGACCTCGAGCAGCTTCTGCTCCGGCCCCAGCTCGCCGGTGAGGTGGACGTGGGCGTCGATCAGCCCCGGCAGCACGAAGTGGCGCGACAGGTCGATCACCTCGACGCTGTCGCCCTCGGCCGCCCCGACGTCGCCGGCGGCGGCGAACCCCGGCCGCACCTCCACCACCCGGCCGTCGCGCACGACGACGCTGCGCTCGGCCTCCGGCGCACGGCCCGGCACGGCGAGGAGGCGTCCGGCGTGCACCACCGTCCACTCGGCGGCCGCCGACGGCGCGGCGAAGAGGATGGAGGCGAGCAGGGCGAGGGTGATGCGTGCGGCTCGGGGCATGGCTCCTCCTGGAGACGATGGGTGCTGCGGTGCGGGAAGCTGGGCGGAGACTACCCTAGGCGAGCGCCTGCTCCAGGGCCGCGAGGCCGGCGGCGAAGCCCTCGCGGCCGAGGCCGACGCGGAAGGCGCGGGAGCCCGCCTCGACGAGGGTGCCGGGGAGGAGCAGGATGCCATGGCCGCGGCGCAGGCCGTCGCAGAACGCCTCGACGTCGGCCGCCGGGTCACGCAAGCGGGGGAAGGCGACGGAGCCGGCGGCGGGGGCGACGAGCTCGAAGCGGTCCGCGTGGCGCTCGACGAAGGCGGCGAGGAGGGTGGCGTTGGCGGCGCAGCGGCGGCGGTTCGCCTCGTGGATGCGGGCGGTGTGGCGCAGGGCGACGGTGGCGAGGAGCTCCGAGGGGCCGGCGGCGCAGATCGTCGTGTAGTCCTTCATCGCCGCGACGCGGGCGAGGAGGCCGCCGTCGCGGGTGGCCAGCCAGCCGATGCGCAGGCCCGGCAGGCCCCAGGACTTGGAGGTGACGCCGATCGACACGAACGACGGGTCGAGGTCGGCGGCGCAGGGCAGCCGCCGCGCCGGGTCGTGCTCGAGGCCGCGGTAGACCTCGTCGACCACCAGCCGCGCGCCGGCGTCGCGGCAGAGGGCTGCGATCTGCCGCAGGTCGGCGGCCGGCATCAGCCAGCCGGTCGGGTTGTGCGGCAGGTTGAGCACCACCCAGCCGGCGCCCCGTTCCAGCGCCTCGGCGACCCGCTCCGGCGGCAGCGCCCAGCCCTCCTCGTGCCGCGTCGCCAGCGGCAGTACCTCGGCGCCGAAGGCGCGCGGCAGGGTGGCCAGGCTCTGGTATCCGGGCAGGTGCACCGCCACCCGGTCGCCGGGCCCGACGCCGGCGGCGAACAGCGTCCAGATCACCTCCTCGCCGCCCGCGTGCACCAGCACGTCGCCGGCACCGAGCTCGGCGTAGAGCCCCGCGATCTCGCGCCGCAGCTCCGGCGCCCCCGCCGACTCGGTGTAGCCGAGCCGCAGCCGCAGCAACGCCTCCCGCGCCCCCGGCTCGAGCGCCAGCAGCTCGTCCACCGCCAGCGTCTCGCAGTCCGAGGCGCACAGGTGGATCGGGGCGTCGAACTCGTGCGCCGCGAAGTAGCGCTCCAACCGGAACGGCTCCAGCGCGCGGAGGGGCGGCGGCGAGGCCATCAGTCGGCGTACCAGTTGAGGAAGCCGCCGGGATCGAGCCGCGCGACGACGAGGATGGCGACGAGCGAGCCGGCGAACCAGGCCAGCCACGGCCACGGCCGGCGCGGCAGGAGCTGCGGCCGCGTTCGCACGGCCAGGAGCAGGACGAGCAGGCCGAACGGCGCGGCGAAGACGAGCTGCATCCCCCACAGCACGGCCGCGTCGTGGAGCCCGAAACCCAGCTCCTTCGGGTCCGGGTGGTAGGCGTACGGCCACCGCCCCAGCACCAGCCGCGCGCGCCCCACGAACGCCCCGAACAGCACCGCCCAGGCGAGAGGCAGGACGCAGAGGACGCGGAACGTCCAGGCTGTAAGGTGGGAGGCGGGCCTGGCAGCCGTCGAGTCTGCCGCCGCCCTCATCGGTCGCTCGTTGGCGCGTCGGCAGGCGGCCGAGTCCGACCGAGGTGACCACCGCTCCAGCAAGCTAGTGATCGAATGCGAGCCCAGGGGGTGCCCGCCAGCTCGGGTCGAAGGCCCCGGCCACCCACGCTCGCGTCCCGGAGCCGGAAGGGCTGATCCTCGCTCTTGCCGACAGGTTTCGTCTGTTCGCGATCGACCATGGCGAAGTGACTCTAGCGACTGCCGAAAGCCGCGACCCCGTCAATGGCCGACAGGCCGAAGAACGCGGACCACAGACTTTTGAAGTCGGGGCTCATTCCGTTCCCGCGAGGAGTCGCCCCATGCCAGGCAGGCGAGGGTCAAGGTCCAGACTGCCTCGATGCGCTCGGCCGGCGAGTAGCGCAACCACTCCGTGTCCGGCGCGTCGGCGGCAGGATCGCCCGGACGCAGGAGACGGGTTTGGAGGGTCTTTGAAGTGGCCATGGCGGTGCCTCGAAGCCTTATCTTATCAGCATCTTACGCCGGATCGAGGTGGCCGCGCTCGGCGTCGCCCATCTCGACCTTGCCGGCGGGGAAGTACTCCTTCCAGCGGCGGGTGACGGTCGCGGCCGTCGTGGGGTCGCAGGTGAGCTCGGCGGGGAAGCCGGGCTTGGTACGGGCGTCGATGAGGACCGGCGGCTCGAAGGCGAGGTGGTTGCGCTCGATGCGGCGGCCGGCGGCGTGGAGGTCGGCGGCGGGCTCGAAGCGGGTGAAGGTGGTCCACAGGAAGTTCATGGCGCTGGCGGCGGCGCGCGCCGGCTCCTCGGTGAGTACCAGCAGCGGCCAGCCGGCGAACGCCGGGTGCGCGGCCAGGCGGGCGGCGAGGCGCTCGGCGGCCGTGCGGTCGGCGCCGAACGGCGGGCCGCCCACCACCAGGCAGCCGGCGCAGAAGACGTGCACCGCGGTGACCTCCGGCGGCAGGACGTCCGCCGGCCGGAACTCGCGCGGCAGCTCGCCCACCGGCTCGCCGAGCCCCAGCCACACGCCCTTCGATCCCTCGTTGACCGCCGGGCCGGTGTAGTCGAGGGTGTCCATCGACAGGTTGGCGAGGACGAAGAGGTCGGTCTCCGGCCGCGTCCGCGCCAGCACGTGCTCGAGCGTCGCCCGGAAGTCGCGCAGGTCGACCGGCCGGTCGGTGACCAGCAGGAACTTGGTGAGCGACAGCTGCCCCTCGCCGAGGATGCGGAAGGCGCTGGCCATCGCCTCGCGCTTGTAACGCTCGCGCACCACCGCGGCGGCCAGCGAGTGGTAGCCGGTCTCGCCGTACGACCACAGGTCGACGACCCCCGGCATGACCAGCGGGAAGAGCGGCGACAGCAGCTCCTGCAGCAGGTCGCCGATGAAGAAGTCCTCCTGGCGCGGCTTGCCGACCACGGTCGCCGGGTAGATCGCGTCGCGGCGGCGGCAGAGGGCCTCGACCTCGAACACCGGGTAGTCGTGGCGCAGCGAGTAGTAGCCGTAGTGGTCGCCGAACGGCCCCTCCGGGCGGCGGGTGCGCGGCGGCACGCGGCCGACGAGGGCGATCTCGGCGTCGGCGAGCAGCGGGTGAGGGCCGGGACCGGCGGCGCGGGAGAGGCGCCGGCCGGCGATCAGCGAGGCGAGCATCAGCTCCGGCACGTTCTCCGGCAGGGGTGCGATGGCGGCGAGGATCAGCGCCGGCGGGCCGCCGAGGAAGACCGTCGCCGGCAGCGCCTCGCCGCGCGCTTCGGCCACCGCGTAGTGGAAGCCGCCGCCCTTGCCGATCTGCCAGTGCATGCCGGTCGACGCCGGGCCGTGCACCTGCAGGCGGTACATGCCGAGGTTGTGGCCGTGGCCGTCGGGGTGCTCGGTGTAGACCAGCGGCAGGGTGACGAACGGGCCGCCGTCCTCGGGCCAGGTGGTGAGCACCGGCAGGCGCCCGAGGTCGACGTTCCCCTCGACCACATCGGTCACCGGGCCGCCGGCGCGCGGCCGCCGGAGGCCGATGCGCAGCGCCTCGCGCGCCACGTCGCGGGCGCCCCACAGCTTCGCGGGCGTCGGCGGCAGCAGCTCCTGGGCGAGGGCCACGAGGCGGCGGATCAGCCGGTGCGGCCGCTCGCCGAAGGCCAGCCCGGCGCGCCGCGCGGTGCCGAAGAGATTCGTCACCAGCGGCACGGACGAGCCCTTCGGGTTGGTGAACAGCAGCGCCGGCCCGCCGGCGGCGATCACCCGCCGGTGCACCTCCGCCGCCTCCAGCCGCGGGTCGACCTCCGCCTCGATCTCCACCAGCTCCCCGTCCCGCCGCAGCCGGTCGAGGAAGGCGCGCAGGTCGGGGAAGGTGGGGTCTTGGGCCATTCAGGCCTCGCCGCGGCCGAGGGTGGCCAGCGTCTCGCCCTCGTCGAGGAGGCCCTTGTCGCGCATCCAGGTCGCGTTGAGCTTCGAGAGGTAGCGCTCGCCGGAGTCGGGGAAGAGGGTGACTACGAAGGCATCGTCGGGCAGGCGGCGGGCCACCTGGCGGGCGGCGACGGCGGCGGCCGAGCCGCTGGTGCCGGTGAAGATCCCCTCCTTCTGGCACAGCTCGAAGACGGCGCGGTAGGCGCTACGGTCGTCGACGGTGATCACCTCGTCCACGTACTCCATCCACACCGAGCCGGGCAGGAAGTCCTCGCCGATGCCGTCGATCAGGTACTGGTGGATCTCCTCGGCCGGCGGCAGCTCGCCGTGGCGGTGGTAGTGCTCGTAGACGCTGCCCACGGTGTCGACGCCCACCACCCGCACGTCCGGGTCCTGCTCCTTGAGGTACTTCGCCACGCCGCTGATCGTGCCGCCGGTGCCGATGCCCGCCACCCAGTGGGTGATGCGCCCCTCGGTCTGGCGCCAGATCTCCGGCCCGGTGGTGCGGTAGTGCGCCTCCGGGTTGGCCTGGTTGTGGTACTGGTAGGGCAGGAAGGCGCCGCGCTCGTCGCGGATGCGCTCGGCCACCTTGTAGTAGGACCGCGGGTCGTCGGCCTCGACGTTCGTCGGGCAGGTGATCACCTCGCAGCCGTACGCTTCGAGCAGCGCCACCTTCTCGCGCGGGATCTTGTCCGCCGCCGTGCACACCATCCTGTAGCCGCGCAGGATGGCCGCCATCGCCAGCCCGACGCCGGTGTTGCCGGAGGTCGGCTCGACGATCGTGCCGCCCGGCTCGAGCAGCCCCGCCTTCTCCCCCGCCTCGATCATCGCGATGCCGATGCGGTCCTTCACCGAGGCGCCGGGGTTGAAGGACTCCACCTTCACCGCCAGCAGCGCCCCCTCCGGGTGGTAGCGGCGCAGCTTGACGAGGGGCGTGTCCCCCAGGGTCTCCAGGATGTGGTCGTAGACGTCCATCGGGTTCGGCCTCGCTCGGGTGGTGCAGGACGGGGGTCGGCGGCGGGCCACCGCGGCCCGGCGGCGGCAAGGGTATCGGAAGTCGGCGCCCGGGCGCCAGCCGGCGGCGCGGAATGCCCTCTGGCACGGCTTGCGCTATAAATCACCCCCCGTGAGCCCGTCCCGCCGCCGTCCCCCACCGCCCACCGTCCTGCTCGGGCCCCAGCGCGTCGCGCCGACGCTGGGGGAGGCGGTGCGCGAGGCGGGAATCGCCGGGCGGGTGGCGGTGGTGACCGCGGGGTGGCAGGAGCGGGAGGCGGAGGTCGGGGAGCTGGCCGAACACCTGCTGGGCGAGGGGGGCTGCGAGGCGGTGCCGCTGGCACTCTACCGCCGCGCCGAGGAGGTCTTCGCCGCCGACCCGGAGCTCGCCGCCGCCCACCGGGCGCGCCAGGACGAGCTGCGGGCGTTGCAGGCCCTCTACCGGCTGCAGCTCGGCCATCGCATGGAGGCGGCGCGCGAGCTGCTGCGGCGGGAGGGCGACGAGCGCCTGCTGGGGCCGGAGCGCGAGCTGGCGATCGGCGCGGTGCGGGAGCTCGACGCCCACCACCTCGAGCGCGTGCGGGCGGTGCATGCGGAGTACGAGGCGCGCTGGCGGCCCGGCGAG
>CAZLBJ010000586.1:0-4301 GCA_964557755.1 uncultured Thermoanaerobaculia bacterium | reverse complement strand
GCCGAGCCCTCCTCCGGATCGGTGCCGGAGCCGAGCTCGTCGACCAGCAGCAGGGCGTCCGGGCCGCTCGCCTCCCACGCCTCGCGCAGGCGCAGAAGCCTTCCACTGAACGTCGAGCGTTCGGCGAGGAGGTCCTGCTCGTCGCCGACGGTGGCGACCAGCGAAGCCAGGTGCGGGAAGCGGGTGCCGGCGCCGGCCGGCACCGGCAGGCCGCTCTGCGCCGCCAGCGCCAGCAGGCCGACGGTCTTGAGCGCCACCGTCTTGCCGCCGGCGTTGGGCCCGGTGACCACCAGCGCCCGGCGCTCGGGGTCGAAGGCGAGGTCGAGCGGCACGATCTCGCCGGCGTGCCCGGCGTGGCCGAGCACCTCGCGGCGCAGGTCGGCCAGCCGCGGGTCGAGCAGCGGGTGGCGGGCGGCGTGGAGGACCAGCTCGTGGCGCCCGGCAGGGTCGGGCAGCCGGCCGTCGACCATGCCGGCAAAGGTCGCCGCGGCCTCGAGCAGGTCGAGCTCGGCGAGGAGCGCGGCGTGGCGGGCGAGATCGGGCAGCGCCCCGCGGGCGGCGCGGACCAGCTCGGCGAGGATCCGGCGCCTCTCGGCCTCCTCGTCCTCGCTCGCCTGCTGCAGGGTGTTGTTCTGCTCGACCACCTCCAGCGGCTCGAAGTAGACGCTCTTGCCGGAGCCCGAGCGGCCGTGGACGAGGCCGGGGAGGCGGCCGCGGGAGCCGGACTGCAGCACCACCACCAGGCGGCCGCCGCGCATCGGGATGGTGTCCTCGCCGAGCTCCTCGCCGTGGGCGGCGACGAAGCCGCCGAGGTCGCGGTAGAGCTCGTCGCGCGCGGCGCGGATGCGGCGGCGCAGCGCCACCAGCTCGGGGCTGGCGTCCTCGCGCACGTCGCCGCGGCGGTCGAGGCGGGCGTCGACCTCGCGCACCAGCTCGGCGGCGTCCGGCAGCGCCTCGACGCGGGCGGCGAGCGCGGGGCAGGGCGGATCGGCGGCGCGGATGCGGCGCACCGCGGCGCCGGTGGCGCGCAGCATGGCGGCGAGGCGCACCAGGTCGGCGCCGCCGAGCGGCGGCCGGCCGGTTTCCAGGCTCTCCAGCAGCTCGCCGAGGGAGCCCTCGAAGGACGGCACCAGGCGGCCGTCGCCGGCCAGGCGCGCCGCCTCCTCCCAGCGCCGCCGCTGCGCCGCCAGCGCCTCGCCGTCGGTGAACGGCGCCAGGGCGAGGACGCGCCGGGCGCCGAGGTCGCTCGCCGCCAGCTCCGCCACCAGGCGCAGCAGCACCGGCCACTCGAGGGCGGCGGCGGTGGCGGCGGAGAGCACCGGCTCGGCGGTGGCGGGGCGGGGCAGCATCGGCTCGGGGGGAAACAAAAAGCGGGAGCCGGATGCTTCCGACTCCCGCCGCGTCGGCCGTCCGGCCGCGGCCTCTTGTGAGGCGGCGGCCGGCGGCGCATGAGCGCGCCTCAGGCGAGGCCCTGGCGTCGCTCCTCGTCCAGCTTGCGCTGGATCTTCTTCTTGGCTTGCGCGTCCTTGCGCTTGCGCTTGACCGACGGCTTCTCGAAGTGCTGGCGCTTGCGAAGCTCGGTCAGGACGCCAGCCTTCTCGACCTTGCGCTTGAAGCGGCGCAGGGCGCTCTCGAAGCTCTCGTCCTCGCGCACTTGAACCACGGGCATTGCGGAAATCACCTCTCTTCGTCCGGGGCGTTGGTCCCGTCGCCGGCGGCGTGCCCGCCTGCCCGCGACGCACACGACCCCTCAGGGCCGCATTGGGGCCCGCAGTATGCCGCAGGGGCGCGCCCGGGTCAAGGCGCCGGTCGAGGCGCGGCGCCGGCTCAGGTGCTCTCGGGCGCCTCGCCGACCACGGTCGGGCCTTCCTTGACCACCTCGCGGAAGTTGGTCTTGTAGACCTTCAGCCCGCCGTCGCGCTGGCGGAACCACACCGCCGCCGCCGAGCCGGTCTCGTCCACCGGGTAGAACCAGGCGACCACGTTCTGTTCGGGGAAGGGGCGCACGTTGGCGTGGAACGGGGTGCCCAGCACCGCGCGCACCTGCGCCTCGGTCATGCCCTCCGCCGCCGCCGCGAAGCGCTCCTCCGACATGTAGCGGTTGGCCTCGGCCTCGGCCAGCGCCTGCTGCAGCTCGGCGTTGTTCGGGTCCACCGTCAGGGCGGTCTCGTAGATGTCCATCGCCTGGCGGTAGTTTCCGCCGCGATCGATGTACTCCTGGGCCACCTGCATGTCCTCGGAGCTCTTCATGCGGATGGCCTCGGCCACCGCGCCGGTGGGCTCCTCGCCCTCGACCAGGCCGGCGGTGTTGATGAACTCGACGAGGTCCTGGTAGAAGTCCTCGGACTCCTGCTGCACCTCGCTGTCGAGGCGTGCGATCTCCGCTTCCGGGTCGGCGGCGGCTGGGGCCGGCGCCTCGCCCTCCGCCGGCGCGGCCGGCTCCTCGCCCTGCTGCGCGGCGGCGTCGCGCAGGTCCCTCAGCTCCTGGCGCTTGGCCTCGAGCTCCGCCTGCTGCGCCTGGAGCTCGCTCCAGGCGGCGTCCTGGTTCGCGGTCTGGGCGGTCGCGGGGTCCTCGCCGCCGCCGCACCCGAAGGTGACGACGAGGGCCAGGAGCAGGGCCACGAGCCCCCACCGGTTCAGTTTGCGTGACATGGGTCCATATCCTCCGATCGTGCTTTGCGGTTCCGTCGCTCGCTCCGGCACGCTACCACGCCGGCGGGCGCGCAACAACCCGACGACGATCATAACCCCTTTCGTGACGGGGGTTTTCAAGGGCCGGCGCCTTGACAGCCCGGGCGGCGCGGCCGATAATCCATATCCTTCCACATGTCCCGGGCGAGACTCGCCTGGCCAGGGAACCCCGGGCCGGCAACGCCGGCATCGGATGGCGAAAGGTCGACCATGGCGGACTCAGGGCGGTCGCAGCGGATCGAGCAGCTCCAGGAGCAGGTCAATCAGCGTGTGCGCGACGCCGTCGTCGGGCTGCAGCGGGAGCTGCGCGAACGGCTGCGCCGCGCCGGCGACCAGATCGTCGGCGAGATGGACCGCGAGCTGGAGAAGGGCACGCCCGAGCTGCCGGCGAGCTTCCTGTCCGGCGACGAGCTGGCGCCGCTCGCCCAGGAGGCCGGCAGCGCCGCGCGCCACGAGGTGGTGAGCGGCTTGGTGGCGGCGCTCGCCGCCGTCGACCGCGCCGGCAGCCAGGCCGGCATCCTCGGCACCGTGCTGCGCGAGGCGGTCCGCTTCGCCGGCCGCAGCGCCCTCTTCCTCGCCCGCG
The DNA here is from genome assembly GCA_964557755.1 of uncultured Thermoanaerobaculia bacterium. Lineage (GTDB taxonomy): Bacteria > Acidobacteriota > Thermoanaerobaculia > Multivoradales > JBCCEF01 > CAZLBJ01. The sequence continues at coordinate 1,027 of CAZLBJ010000586.1, read as the reverse complement.
GCGAAGGCCTCGAGCTGTGGGGCGCGCACGGCTGGGAGGCGTCGCTCGAGGGCACCCGCCTCGACTACACCGACGCCGGCCCCTGGTCGCAGGACTCGCTGGGCAGCGGCGCCACCGAGCTGACCACCGGCGACTGCGGGCGGCTGTGCAGCCTGGTCGACGCGCCGCTGCCGCAGGCCGGCGTGCTGGTGCCGCTGGTGCTGCGCGACCGGCTGGCGGCGGTGGTCTACGCCGACCACGGCGAGGGCGAGGAGCTGCTCGTCGAGGCGCTGCAGGGCCTCACCTACGCCGCCGCCCTGGCGCTCGAGACGCTGCCCTTCCGCGAGCGGGCGGCGACCCCCACCCTGGTGCGCCGCGGCGAGGGCGGCGAGGCCGCCGGCGAGCGGCTCGACGTGTGGGGCGCGGCGGCCGCCGAGACGCCCGCCGCGGAGCGGGCCGAACAGCAGGAGGAGGAGGCGGCCTTTGCCGAGCCGGAGGAGGACGCGGCGGCGTTCACCGAGGAGGAGACCCTCGACGAGGGCGCCTTCGCCGACGCCGGGGGCGGGGAGACCGGCGCCGCCGCGGCCGGCTTCGCGCTCGCCGACGAGGAGGAGGACGAACAGGACCTCTACGCCGGCGACCTCGAGCTCGACTACGAGGAGGAGGCCGGCGAGGAGACCGCCGCCGACGACATCGGGGCGGAGGACCTGGCGGCCGAGGGCTTCGAGGACGAGGTCGACCTGGAGGGCGGGGAGCTGGAGGAGGGCGCCGGCCTCGACAGCGGAGGCCGCGACGACGAAGGCCTCGCCGGCTACGGAGAGGATCTGGGCACCGGCTACGGCGAGCCTGGCTCCACGTGGGAGGCCGGCGACGAGGTCGAGCCGCTGGAGGAGGAGCCGCTGGAGGTCGAGGAGCCGCCGTCGGAGCCGGTCGAGCGCGCCCCCTGGAGCGACGAGGAGGTCGCCGAGGAGGAGATCGCCGAGGAGGAGGTCGGCCGCGAGCCCGCCGCCGGCTTCGAGTCGCCGCTGGGAGTCGAGCCGCCGCCGCC
>CAZLBJ010000585.1:0-3065 GCA_964557755.1 uncultured Thermoanaerobaculia bacterium | reverse complement strand
CTACGGCCTCGAGGAGGCGCCCGCCGACTTCATCTGCAACCGCTGCATCTTCGGTCGCAGGCGCTGATGCCGGGATGAGGATCGCCTACGTCCTCGACCGGCCGGAGCTGGGCGGCGGGGTGAAGGTGGTCTTCCAGCACGCGGCGCTGCTGGCGGCGCGCGGTCACCAGGTGTGGGTGGCCGGCCGCGGGCCGCGGCCGGCGTGGGTGGACGGCCTCGCCGGGTCGCCGCTCCGCTACCTCGACTACGGCGACCGGCCGGGCGGCGAGCCCCCGCCGCTGCCGGAGCCGGTCGACCTCGCCGTCGCCACCTACTGGACCACCCTGCCGCTGGCCCGGCGCTCCGGCGCCGCGGCGGCGGCCCAGCTCTGCCAGGGCCACGAGCCCGACTGGCCCCACCAGCGGCAGCACGCGGCCGCCATCGCGGCGGCCTACCGCGAGGCGGCGCTGCCGGCGCTGGTCGTCTCGTCCCACCTTGGCGCCGTCCTCGCCGAACGCTACCGCGTGCCCTGGCGCCTGGCGCCGCCGCCGATCGACCCCGCCTTCCGGCCGTTGCCGCCGTGGCGCCGCCGCCGGCGGCCGCGCCGCCGCCCGTGGGTGGTCGTGCCTGGCATCTTCGAGGCGGAGGTGAAGGGCGTGCCGACGGCGCTGGCGGCCCTGCGGCGGCTCGAGGCGGGCGGCCTCGATTGCCGGCTCCTGCGCGTGTCGGTGCTGCCGCAGGGCGAGGAGGAACGCGCCCTGCGCCCTGCCGAACGGTTCCTCTCCGGCGTCGCGCCGCGCGAGGTGGCCGCGGCGATGGGCGCCGCCGACCTGCTGCTCTTCCCGGCACGCGCCGGCGAAGGGTTCGGCCTGCCGCTTCTCGAGGCGATGGCCGCCGGCCTCCCGGCCGTCGCCTCGCGCCTGCCCTCGACGGAGGCGATGGCCGGCGGGGCGGTGGCGCTGGTGGACGCCGGGGATGCCGCCGCCTTCGCCGCTGCCGCCCGGCGCCTCCTCACCGACGCCGCGCTCTGGCGCCGCGCCCGCCGCGCCGGCCTCCACGCCGCGGCGCGCTTCGCCCCCGAGCGGGTGGCGGACGAGCTCGAGGACGCGGTGCGCTGGGCGGCGGCGGAGGGCCGGACCCCTTGACCTTCGCCGCGGTGAGCGCGGTCGTCGTCCACTACCACGCCGCCGAGCTGGCGGCGCGGGCGGTCGCCTCGCTGCGGCGCGAGGCGGCCGGCGTCGAGCTGGAAGTGCTGCTGGTCGACAACGGCAGCGACGCCGATGAGCGCCGGCGCCTCGCCGAGCTGCCCTGCCGTCTGCTCGACGCGGGCGGCAACCTGGGCTACGCGGGCGGCGTCAACCTCGGCGCCGCCAAGACCGCCGGCGGGGTGCTGCTCCTCGCCAATCCGGACGTCGAGCTCCTCCCCGGCTGTCTCGCGCACCTGCTCGCCGCCCTCGACGCCGGCGCGGACGTCGCCGGACCCCGCTTCTACTGGGACCACGAGCGCCGCCTCCGGCTGCCGCCACTCGAGCGTCGCGACCGCGTCGACGAGCTGGCGGTGACCCTCGCGGAGCGGGGCGAGGGCTGGGCGCGCTGGGCGCGCCGGCGGTGGCGCCGCCACGCGCGCCGCCACTGGCGGGCGGCCGCGGCGCTGCCGAGCCCGCACCTGCCGGGGGCGCTGCTCGCCGTCCGCCGCTCCGCCTGGCAGGCTGCCGGTCCCTTCGACGCCGGCTACCGCCTCTACTTCGAGGAGAGCGACTGGCTGCGCCGCGCTTGGCACGCCGGCCTGGGGGTGGTCCACGAGCCGCGTGCCGAGGCCCTCCACCACTACAACCGCAGCGGCGCCGCCGAGCCGCGGGCGGCGGCGTGGTTCGCCGAGTCGGCCGACCGCTTCGCGCGCCGCTGGTACGGGCCCGCCTTCCGCCGCCTGCGCCGCTTCGCCGCCCCGCGGCGCTCGCGCCTCGCCTGGCCGCCGCCTCTGCCCGGATGGGATGTAGCGTCCGGGCAGCCGCCGCGCCTCGACCTCTGCCGGCAGGGGATCGACATCGGCGGCCTGTGGATCGAGCTGTCGCCGGTGCCGCGCGGCTTCCCGGCGGCGGCCGAGCCGCTGGCCGCCGGCGCCGGCGCGTGGGAGATGCCGCGCGAGCCGTGGCACCACATCGAGGGCCGCTGGCGCCTCGCCATCGTCGGCGACAACGGCGACGAGCACGCCGCCTGGAGCTTCGACGTGACGCCGGGAGCGGACGGAGCGTGAGCCACGGCCGCTGGCTCGCCGCCGCCCTCCTCGCCACCGCCGTCGCGGCCGTCTACGCGCCGCTGCTCGACCGCGGCTTCACCAGCGAGGACTTCCTGCTCATCCGGGTGCTGCGCCAGCGGCCGCCGTGGCGCGACCCGGGGGCGCTGCTGGCCGGTCCCTGGCTCGGCGTCGAGGTGGTGCGCTTCTACCGGCCGCTGTCGCTGAGCCTGCTGGCGCTGGAAGCGCGCCTCTTCGGCGGCTGGGCGCTGCCTTACAACCTGGTGCACCTGGCGCTGCACGGGGTGAACGCGCTCCTCGTCTTCCGGTTGGCGGTGCGCCTGCCGGTGGGCAGCGCGGCGAAGTTCTGGCCGGCGCTCGCCGCCGCGGCGTTGTTCGCCCTGCATCCACTCCATCCCAACGCCGTCTCCTGGATCGCCAGCTACGCGACGCTGTTCGCCGGCACGGCGCTGCTCGGCTCGGCGGTGGCGTGGGAGGGCTGGCGGGCGCGCGGCCGGAGCCTCCGGAGCGGCCGCGGGCTGGCGTCCCTCGCCCTCTTCGCCGCCGCGCTGCTGTGCTACGAGGCGGCGGTGGTGCTGCCGCTGGCGCTGCTGCTGCGCGAGCTGCTGCTGCCGGACGCCGGGCTCTCGAGCGAGGGCCCGGCGGTGCGCGGCCGCCGCCGGCTCGCGACGCTGCCGTTCTTCGCCCTCGCGGCGCTCTACCTGCTGCTGCGGGCGAGCCTCTTCGGCACGGCGGTGGGCGGCTACGAAAGCTTCGCCGGGCGGCTCTCGGCGGCCGGCCTCGGGGAGCTGGCGAGGGACGCGGCGCTGTCGCTCCAGCGGCTGGTGCATCC
>CAZLBJ010000584.1:0-2733 GCA_964557755.1 uncultured Thermoanaerobaculia bacterium | reverse complement strand
CGGAGGGGGTCGCCGGCGCGGGGATGGAGGAGCGGTCGGAATCGCCGCGCGCGCCGGGAGCTCATCGGTGGCGGCAGTATGCCAGACGGCCCCACCCGGCGGCGGGGCGGCCGCCCCACCTCCGGGTCGTGCCTGCCGCGGCGGGACGTGCTCGACTGGGGCCAGGACACCGAAAGGAACACGCGCCATGGCCGACCACCTCACCGACCTCGTCATCGCCACCTCGCTCGCCGAAGGCAGCGGGGAGATCGTCCGCGCCGGCGCCGCCGCCGCGCGCGCCAGCGGCGCCCGCGCCTGGCTGGTCCACACCTACCTGCCGCCGGTCGTGGGCTACGACGAGGGCGGCGTCGACGAGTCGTGGGGGGAGCGGCAGGAGGAGCGCATCCGCGAGGCGTTGGCCCGCCAGGCGCGCCAGAGCGGCCTCGCCGAGCTGCCGGGCTTCGATCCCGACCGCCTGTGCGCCGTTCCCGGCTCGCCGCCGCGCGCCGTCGCCGACTTCGCGCGCGAGGTGCGCGCGGGGCTGATCGTCCTCGGTGCCACCGAGGCCGGCCGCCTGCAGCGCATCCTCCTCGGCTCGACCGCCGACGGCGTCGTCCGCGGCGCTTCCTGCCCGGTGCTGGTGCTGCGCCCCGGCGCCTCCTTCCCGCCGTCGCGGGTGGAGCTCGCGGTCGACCTGTCACCGCTCTCCGCCGCCGCCCTCCACCGCGGCCTCGAGGTCCTCGCCGTGCTGGGCGTGCCGCTCACCGACGCCGAGGCTCTGTTCGTCCTCGACCCCGACGAGATCGGCCGCTCGCGCGCCTTCAGCGCCGAGCAGATCGAGCGCTTCGCCGGCGAGGAGCTGCACCGCTTCGTCGACGCCCACACGCCGCCCTGGCTCGCCGCGCCGCCGCGCTCGCGGGTGCGCGTCGGCCTGCCGCGCCCGGAGATCGTCGCCGCCGTCGAGGCGCGCCACGCCAACCTGGTGGTGCTCGGCACCCACGGCCACAGCGGCCTCGAGCGCCTCACCCTCGGCAGCGTCGCCGCCGAGGTGCTGCACCACGCGCCGAGCCACTTCCTGGTGGTGCCGCCCGACGCCACCCTCCGCCGCCGCGTCGAGCAGGGCGAGGCCGACGCCGCCCGCCTCGACGGCGACTGGAGCTTCGTCAGCGACGAGGTGCTGGCCGAGGCCTGAGGCGCCCGGCCCTCTACAGCAGCGCGCTGCCGAGGTTGGCCAGCTCGCTGCGCTCGCCCTTGTCGAGGTTGACGTGGGCGTAGAGCGGGTTGCCCTTGAGGCGGTCGATCAGGTAGGAGAGGCCGTTCGACTGGGCGTCGAGGTAGGGGGTGTCGATCTGGAAGATGTCGCCGGTCAAGACGATCTTGGTGCCCTCGCCGGCGCGGGTGATGATCGTCTTGACCTCGTGCGGGGTGAGGTTCTGCGCCTCGTCGACGACGAAGCAGATGTTCGAGAAGCTGCGGCCGCGGATGTAGGCCAGCGGCACCACGTGGAGCTTCTCCTGCTCGACCATCTCCTCGATCTTCTTGTACTCCTTCTCGCGGCTCGCCCACTGGTTCTTGATGATGCCCAGGTTGTCCCACAGCGGCTGCATGTAGGGGTTGATCTTGCTCTTGATGTCGCCGGGCAGGTAGCCGAGGTCGCGGTTGGACAGCGGCACCACCGGCCGCGAGACGTAGATCTGGCGGAACAGCCGCCGCTGCTCGAGCGAGCCGGCGAGCGCCAGCAAAGTCTTGCCGGTGCCCGCCGGGCCGGAGATGGTGACCAGCGGCACCAGCGGGTTGAGCACCGCGTGCAGGGCGAAGGTCTGCTCGGCGTTGCGCGGCATGATGCCGTACGCGGGCGCCTTGACGACGCGGTCGACGCGGCCGGTGCGCGGGTGGAAGTAGGCGAGGGCGGAGTGGCCGGCGTGCTGCTGGCTGCGCAGGATGAAGTAGTGGTTTACGGGCGGCGGCGGCTCGTCGCCCGCCCACACCGCCTCGATCTCCACGGAGTCTTCCTGGTACATGCGGTCGATCACCGCCGGCTCGACGGCGAGCTCGGACTTGCCGGAGTAGAGGTGGTCGACGTCCTTGATGCGGACGGTCTCGTAGTCCTCGGCCTGGAGGTTCAGCGCCCGCGCCTTGATGCGCAGGCTGATGTCCTTGGAGACCAGGATGACGCGGCGGTCGGCCTCCTTGCGGGCGAGGCCGAGGGCGGCGTTCAGGATCCGGTGGTCGTTCTTCTTGGAGCCGAAGACCTCCAGCGCGTCGCGCGCCTCCTCTTCGCTGGTGATCACCCGGAAGCGGCCGCTGGCGCTGCCGTTGAGCGGGATCCACTCGCGCAGCAGGTTGTGGTCGCTGAGGCGGTCGAGGTTGCGGATGAACTGGCGCGCCTGCAGGTTGATGACGCTGCCGCCCTTCTTGAACTGGTCGAGCTCTTCGAGGACGGTGATGGGGATGGCGACGTCGTTCTCCTCGAAGTTGTGGAGGGCGTCGCTGTCGTAGAGGATGACCGAGGTGTCGAGGACGAAGATCTTGGGAGAGTGCGCCATGTGCGGGAGTGAGGCTAGCGCACCTCCGGGGTGGCGTAACGGTGGCGGCGTGGGGCGCGGGGACGGGCCGGCGCGGGGCGCGGCGCGGACGCGGGAACGGGCCGGGGGCGGGTGCCCCTCGGGCGGGGGACAGCGAGCTACGAGGAGGACTTTGGAGGGGGGCTCGCTTCGGCTTCCGCGCGCCGCCACCGCCCGCGGACTCCGCAGG
>CAZLBJ010000583.1:0-9888 GCA_964557755.1 uncultured Thermoanaerobaculia bacterium | reverse complement strand
AGGATGGTGGAGGCGGCGGGAATCGAACCCGCGTCCGAGAAACGCGTCCCGAAGGTATCTACGTGTGTAGCCTTCTTTTGGGGATCTCGCCGCCGCGACGTTGGGAGAAGACGGCCCAGACGCGGTGGCCAGCCTCGTAGGGTGCTGCAAGCCGTGGCTCCGAGGCGAAGCCGCGACCCTCGTTCCGCTTTAGCGTCGCTCCTCCGGGCGCCGCGGAACAGGCCCCCGGAGGAACGTCACGGCTGATTAGGCCGCGAGAGCGAAGTTGTCGTTCGCAGTTACTTTTTCCGGTTTACGAGCGGATGCTCGACACGCAACCCCCGGACCGCACTGTCCCCCGTCGAAGCCAGTACGCCCCCAGGTGATGTTGACGAATCGTCTGTCAAAGAACCCTTGCACGGTGTACAACCGGCCGTCCGGGAGGGGCATTCCAGCGCCGAGGGTAGGATGTGCGGCCGGGGGAACCGTCCATCGAATGCCGCGCCGCCGGGCGCGGAGGGGGTGCGCCTTGGGCCTCGCAGCTCGGCTGTCCACACCGTGGAGGGTGCTCTTCCTCCTCTTCCTCGCCAACCTCCTCAACTTCTTCGACCGCACCATCCCGGCGATCCTCAACGAGCCGATCCGCCTCGAGTGGGGGCTCGACGACCTCCAGCTCGGCATCATCGCCGCCGCCTTCACCGTCGTCTACGCCGTCGCCGGGCTGCCGCTCGGGAGGCTGGCGGACCGCGGCTCGCGGACGCGGGTGATGGGCTGGGGGATCGCCGTGTGGAGCGCCTTCACGGCGGCCAACGCGGCGGCGTGGAGCTTCGGCTCGTTCCTCGTCGCGCGCATGGGCGTCGGCGTCGGCGAGGCCAGCTACGCGCCCGCCGCGAGCTCGCTCATCGGCGACCTGTTCCCGGCGGAGCGGCGGTCGCGCGCCCTCGGCATCTTCATGCTCGGCCTGCCCGCGGGGCTGATGCTGGCGTTCTTCAGCGTCGGTCCGCTGGTGGCGGCGTTCGGGGACTGGCGGGCGCCGTTCGTGGTCGCCGCCCTGCCCGGCTTCGTCCTCGCCGCCTTCCTCTTCGTCCTCCGCGAGCCGGAGCGCGGGGCGAGCGAGAAGGTGCGCGCCGCCGCCGGCGCCGAGGTCGCCGACCCGGTGCGCTCGGTGCTGCGCACCCGGACGATCCTCTGGCTGATCCTCTCCGGCATCACCATCAACTTCGCGGCCTACGCCGGCAACGGCTTCCTGGTGCCGATGATCCAGCGCTACTTCGGCCTCGAGCTGACGGCGGCGGCGGTGACGACGGGGTTCATCGTCGGCGTCACCGGGCTCGTCGGGCTCACCGCCGGCGGCTGGGTGGCGGACCGCGTCTACCAGCGCTCGGAGCGCGGGCGCCTCGTCTTCGGCGCCGCCAGCCTGCTCGTGGCCGCCGCCGCGACCGCCGCCGCCCTCGCCTCGGGGCGCGGCTCGCTGGTCCTCTTCGCGGTCCTCTTCGGGCTCGGCTGGCTGGCGCAGTACAGCTACTACACGAGCGTCTACCCGGCGATCCAGGACGTCGTCGAGCCGCGCCTGCGGGCGACGGCGGTGGCGCTCTACTTCGCCGGCATGTACCTGCTCGGCGGCGCCTTCGGCCCGGTCGTCGTCGGCGGCCTCTCCGACGCCCTGGCCGAGTCGGCGCGGGCGGCCGCCGGCGCCCCCGAGCTGACCGACGCCATGCGCGCCACGGGGCTCCACGACGCGCTGTTCCTGGTCCCGGTCGCGCTGCTGCTGACGGCCGTGTTCGTGTTCTTCGCCTCGCGCACCTTCACGGCGGACGCCCGGCGCATGCAGCGGCGGCTGGCCGGAGAGGCGCCTATGGCGCCGGCGGAGCGTAGAGGTCGATGACCGCTTCGAGCGCGCGGCGGCAGACGGCGCAGAAGGGGACCTCGTCGCGGGTGAACATGACGCAGTCGGCCTCGGGGCGGTAGAAGGCCTCGGCGTCGTAGTTGGCGCCCTGGAAGGCGCCGACCTCTCCTGCGTGCCCGGCGGCCGACAGCAGCGCCGTGTCGAACGCCTGCTGCTCGCGGAAGAGCTCGTTCATCACCGACTCCGGCAGCCCCTCGGCGCGGATCTGCTCGCGCCGCTTCTGCACCGCGCGGGCGTGCTCCTCGAACTCCTGCTTCGGCCACGGCGTCGGCACCGGCGTGCCCGGGGTGCGCAGCTCCGCCCACTTCAGGTCATCCGGGTCGTGGAGGGCGGTGACGTTCGGCTCCCACGGCTCGACCACCGCGGGAGGAGCCTCGTAGGCCACCGGCGAGGTGTAGTACTCGTCGGCCAGCGCCGCGAAGTGGTGGCCGAACTCGTGGACGAAGAGATAGTCCGCCCAGGCGCTGTCGACCGCCACCGTGGAGAACAAGTTGTAGAGGCCGCCGCCGCCGTAGGTCTCGCCGTTGACCAGGATGGTGACGAGCTCGTAGGGCGCCCAGGCCGCGACGTCGCGCCAGGCGCGGTTGTCGTAGGTCAGCACGTAGCGCTCGGAGCCGAAGACGTCGTAGGTCGCACCCAGGGGCGTGCGCACGTGCTTCCCCGTCGACGGCCGCGAGACGCCGGACTCCGGCGACGGCGGGCACAGACCGCGGACGTTGAAGTCGCCGCGGCGGGCGGTGAACGGCTGGTGGGCGAAGAGCGCCGCGAGCATGCGGCGGGCGTCGGCGGGGAACTTCTCCGCGCACTCGGCGGCGGTGTAGCCGTCGCCCATCAGCAGCAGGTCGACCTTGCCGCGCGGCGGCCCGTGCACCTCGAGCTCCAGCACCTCGTGGCGCGGCGGCGGCGAGGGGTCGACGTACATGTCCGCGGGATCGACCTTCGTGCGCCACACCTCGACCAGCTCGTTGGCCGGGCCGCGCTTGGCGACCACCACCTCGACCGGCTTCGAAGGCTCCGGGAAGCGCACCGACTCGTGCCAGGTGCGGTGCACCTCGCGCGCCTCGGCGGTGGTCACCCACTCGGCGTAGATCGGCCCGAAGCCGCGCGAGAAGAGGACCTTGCCGCCGCCGTCGACCACCTCGAAGCGGTAGGTACCGTGGCCGGTCGGATCGACGTCGCCGGCCGGGTGGCCGGGCCAAGGCAGCGGCTCGACCACCACGCGGTCGACAGCGAACAGTTCCGCGCCCAGGCCGCCGGTGTGGAAGTAGTCGAGGCGCAGGGTACGGCGGGTTTCGGGAGCCGCCTCCTCGGCGGCGAGGGCGGGAGCGGCGAGGAGCACCGCCAGCAGCAAGGCGGCGGGGCGGACGGCGTCGAGCGTGGTCATGGAAGGTCGCCTCGATTCTCGTGCCGACCCCACCCTTCGACAAGCTCAGGGCTCGTCGGTTCGTCGGCTGGTGGGTCGGTCGGTAGGTCGGTCGGTGGGTCGGCCGCCAGCTCGCCGACGCGGCGCAGGAACTCCTCCGGGCCGGCGTTCTGCAGCCGGCTGACGACCAGGAACCAGCCGCCGAGGGCGAGCAGGGCGCCGAGCGGCGCCAGCGGCAGGAGCGACGGGAAGATCGGCCAGACGACGGTGAGCAGAGCGCCCACGGCGGCGATCGCCAGGACGCCGACGGCGCTCGCGTGGACGTGGTCGTCCACCGCGTCGACCTCGTAGACGGCGCGCGTGGCGGCCTCGCCGGCGCCCCCGCCGGCGCCCTCGCCTGTGCCCTCGACCGTGCCCTCGCCCGGGTAGAGGTGCAGGCGGCCGATCACGATGCCGCGGTGCAGGCCGGCGACGCGCGGCAGCACCAGGCGGCCGCCGTCCTCGCCCTCCGGCCGCCAGTGAGCGTCCCACTCGTCGGCCGCCCGCGCCACCGCCGCCAGGGCGCCGTCGCGGCCGGCCGCCAGCTCGGCGGCGTGGGTGTCGCCGGGCGCCGTCAAGCCGCCGCCTCCAGGCCCACCAGCTCGAAGTGGCGCTCCCAGAGGTCGAAGAACTCGTCCGCCGTCCCGAGGTCCTGGATGCGCCGGCGCAGGTGCTGGCCGCCGGGCACGCCGCGGCTGTAGCGGTTGGTGAACGAGCGCAGCTTGTGCAGCGCGCGCACCTCGTCCTCGCGCTCGACGACGGCGCGGAAGTGGTCGAGGACCAGCCGCCGGCGGTCGTCGAGCGTCGGCTCGGCCACCCGGCCGCCGGAGAGGCGCGCCGCGATCTGGCGGAAGATCCACGGGTTGCGGGTGGCGCCGCGCCCCACCATCACCGCGTCGCAGCCGGTCTGGCGGAACATGCGCACCGCGTCCTCGGCGGTGGCGACGTCGCCGTTGCCGATGACCGGGACCTCGAGCGCCTCCTTGAGGCGCGCGATCTCGCCCCAGTCGGCGCGGCCGGTGAAGAGCTGGCGCGCCGTGCGGCCGTGCACGGTGACCGCCGCCGCCCCTTCGCCCTGGCAGATGCGGCCGAGCTCGACGTGGTTGCGGCGCCGGTCGTCGAGGCCGAGGCGGAACTTCACGGTCACCGGGATCGACACCGCGCGGCACACCTGCCGCACGACGTCGCGCGCCAGACGCAGGTCGCCCATCAGCGCGGCGCCGGCGCAGTTCTTGAGCACCTTGTTGGCCGGACAGCCCATGTTGACGTCAACGAGGTCCGCCCCCAGCCCCTCGACGATGCGCGCCGCCGCGGCGATGGTGGCGGCGTCGGAGCCGTAGACCTGCATCGCCAGCGGCCGCTCCTCGTCGGCGAAGTGCACCAGGTCCCAGGTGCGCCGGTGGTCGGCCGCCAGCAGGCGCGCGTTGACGAACTCCATCGACACCACGCCGACGCCGCCGATGCGGCGCACGATGAGGCGGAAGTCGCGGTCGGTCACCCCCGCCATGGGAGCGAGGACGAGCGGAGGATCGACGGAAACGGGGCCTAGGCGGAGCATGCGATCTTCGAGTCTACCGCCGGACCCGCTGGTATGCTGCCGCGGTGGAGAACGCCGACCGCAGCCGCGCCGCGCTCGACGCCGCCGCCGCACCGCCGGCTGCCACCGCGCCGCCGGCCGCCGCGCCGGAATCGCGGCACGTCCGCGGCCGCCGCGTGCTGCTCGGCTGCGCCCTGGTGGCCCTGGCGCTGCACAGCCTCGCGGTCGGCTGGAACTGGTACGCATGGCGCGCAGAGCCCGGCGCCCGCGGCTGGTGGATGGTGATCACCGACCTCCCCGTGTCGCTCCTCTACTCGCACCGCACCGGCGGCGACCTGCTCGCCTGGAGCCTGCTCGTCGGCGGCCTGCAGTGGGCGTTCACCGGCGCCCTGGTGGCCTGGGCCGCGTGGCGCATCGCCGGCTGGCGCCGCCGCAGGCGCTGACCCGCGGAGCCCTCGCCGTGGCCTGGTACAAGGAGTGGTTCGGGCAGGACTACCTGGACCTCTACGCCCACCGCGACCAGGACGAGGCGGACGTCCACGTCGACTTCGTGCTCGAGCAGCTCGCCGACACGCCGCCGCCGCGCGCCGTGCTCGACCTCGCATGCGGCGCCGGCCGCCACACCGCCGCGCTGCGCCGCCGCGGCCTGCGCGCGCTGGGGGTCGACCTGTCGCTCACCCTGCTCAGCCGGCGGCCCGACCTGCCGCGGGTGCGCGGCGACATGCGCTGCCTGCCGTTCACCGGCGGCTCCTTCGACTGGGTGCTCAACTTCTTCACCAGCTTCGGCTACTTCGAGGCCGAGCGCGAGAACTTCCGCGTCCTCGAGGAGATCGTCCGGCTGCTCACCCCGGGCGGCCGCTTCCTCATCGACTTCCTCCACCGCGAGCGCGTGCTCGACTCGATGACGCCGCAGGAGACGGTCGAGGAGGAGGGCCGGCGGGTCGAGATCCAGCGCTGGTACGACGCCGCCACCCTGCGCATCAACAAGCGCATCACGCTGCGGCCGCGGCGCGCCGGCGACGCATGGGACGGCGGCGACGGCAACGGCGGGCCGCCGCGCACGTATCTCGAGAGCGTGCGCGCGTACTCGCGGGAGGAGGTCGTGATCGGCCTCTCGTGGGCCGGCCTCGAGGTCGACGGCGTATTCGGCAACTTCCGGGGGGAGCCCTATCAACGTGACAGCCAACGCCTCATCATCGTCGGCCGCAAGCGCGGCTGAGACCGGCGCCGGGCGCCTGCGCGTCGAGCTCGCCGGCAGCGGGCTGCTGCCGCCGCTGCCCGCCGCCTTCCTCGCCGGCCGCGACCGCGACCTGCTGGCGCCGCTCGCCTTCGCCGAGCCGGGGCGGCTGCCGGAGCTGCCGCCACCCGCCTCGCCGCCCGACCGCCGCGAGCTGGCCGCCGCCCTGGGAGTGGCCAACCGCGCCTACGGCAACCCGCGCGCCGACGAGCTGGCCGGCCGCCTCGCCGACCCGGCGGTGCGCGTCGTCGTCGCCGGCCAGCAGCCCGGCCTCTTCGGCGGCCCGCTCTACACCTTCTCGAAGATGCTCGCCGTCTCCCGCTGGGCGGCGGAGCTCGCCGCCGCCGGCCAGCCGGCGGTGCCCGTGTTCTGGGTCGCCACCGAGGACCACGACTGGAACGAGGTGTCGCGCGCCACGGTGCTCGCCCGCGGCGGGCCGCTGGAGGTCGGCCTCGGCGACGACCCGGAGCCGCTGACGCCGGTCGGCATGCGCACGCTGGGGCCCGGCGTCACCGCCGCCCTCGCCGCCGTGCGCGAGGCGGTGCACGGCGAGCGCTACGGCGAGTGGCTCGACCGGCTCGCCGCCTGGTATCGCCCGGAGGCGCGCTTCGGCGAGGCCTTCTGCCGCCTGATGGCCGACCTCCTCGGCGAGCACACGCCGCTCCTGCTCGACGCCATGCTGCCGGCGGTGAAGGCCGCCGAGCGGCCGTGGCTGCACCGCCTGGTCGAGCGCCGCGAGGCGGTGGAGGCCGCCTTCGCAGGCGCCGACGAGGCGGTGGCCGGCCGCGGCTACGAGCCGCAGGTCCACCCGCAGCGCGGCGTCTCGCCGCTGTTCCTCTACCGCGGCGGCGAGCGGCGGCGGGTCGAGTGGGCGGACGACGGCGGCGCCTGGACGTTGCGCGGCGCCGGCGGCGGTCCGCGGCCGCTGGCCGCCCTGACCGAGACCATCGAGGAGAACCCGGTGGCGGTGTCGCCCGGCGTCCTCGCCCGGCCGGTGGTGCAGGACGCCATCCTCGGCACGTCGCTGTTCCTCCTCGGCCCCGGCGAGCTGTCCTACATGCCGCAGGTGGCGCCGCTCTACGAGGTGCTGGAGGTGCCGGCGCCGCACGTCGCGCTGCGCCCGCAGGTGCTGGTGCTCGAGTCGCACCAGGCCGAAAAGCTCGACGACGCGGGTCTCACCCTGGCCCAGCTCCTGGCGCCCCCCGAGGAGCTCGAGCGGGTGCTGGCCGAGGGCGGCGACGGCGCCTTCGCCGCCGAGCCGCGCCGCCGCATCGAAGAGGCGCTGGCGGCGCTGGCGGCGCCGGCGCTCGCCCTCGACCCCAACCTCGAGCGGCCGCTGGAGAAGACCCGCGACCAGGTCGAGCGCGCGCTCGACACCTTCGAGGGCAAGGTGCGGTCGGCGGCGGCGCGGCGCGACGAGGTACGCCTGGGCCGCGTCGAGGCGCTGCGCGAGGCGGTGCTGCCGCACGGCAAGCTCCAGGAGCGCGTGGTGTGCTCGGCGCACTACCGCGGCAAGCACCTCGAGCTCGTCGAGGGGTACTGGGAGCAGATGCGGCTCGACGGCGCCGTGCTCCAGGTGGTGACGCCGTGAGCGGCGCCTCGCCGCATCCGAAGCTCGACGTGCTGGCGGTGGGCGCCCACCCGGACGACGTCGAGCTGGCCTGCGGCGGCACCTTGGCGCTGGCGGCGTCGCGCGGCCGGCGGGTGGGCATCGTCCACCTGACGCGCGGCGAGAGCGGTACCCGGGGCAGCGAGGAGGAGCGCCGCGCCGAGGCGGCCGCCGCCGCCCGCGCCCTCGGCGCCGAGACGCTGGACTTCCTCGACTGCGGCGACGGCGAGATGCGCGCCGGCCGCGCCGAGGAGGACGCGCTGATTCTTCTCGTCCGCCGCTACCGCCCGGAGGTGGTGCTCGGGCCGCCGCCCGAGGACCGCCACCCGGACCACCACCGCGCCCACCGCCTGGTCGCCGCCGCCTGCTTCTACGCCGGCCTCGCCGGCCGCCGCCTGGCCGGCGCCGGCGCCGAGCTGCCGCCGCACCGCCCGGCGGCGGTGTTCCACTACATGCAGCACGACGGCTTCGAGCCCGCCTTCGTGGTCGACGTGACCGAGGCCTGGGAAGCGAAGAAGGCGGCGCTCGCCTGCTACGCCTCGCAGCTCCAGGTGCCCGCCGGCTGGCGCCGGGGCGGCGGCGAGGCGGCGGCGGAGCGCGACGAGCCGGTGACCAAGGTGGCCACCCGCGAGTTCAGCCTCGCGGTCGAGGGGCGCATGCGCCACTTCGGCCTGCTGATCGGCGCCGCCCTCGGCGAACCGTTCGGCAGCGGCCTGCCGCTGGCGGTCGCCGACCTGCTGGACGTTTTGCCGCGCGGCGTGCGTTAGAGAAGACGGTGTGAGGTCGAGACGAATCGGCGAGAGGGAGCCCCCATGAAGATCGGCATCAGCTGCTACCCCACCTTCGGCGGTTCCGGCGTCGTCGCCAGCGAGCTGGCCATGGCGCTGGCCGACGGCGGCGACGAGGTCCACGTCATCAGCTACGCCATGCCGTCGCGGCTGACCATCCGCAGCCCGCGCCTGTTCTTCCACGAGGTGGTGGTGCCGCGCTACCCGCTGTTCGACTACCCGCCCTACTCGCTGGCGCTGGCCACCAAGATGGTCGAGGTGGCGCGCCACCAGGGGCTCGACGTCATGCACGTCCACTACGCGGTGCCCAACGCGGTGTCGGCGGTGCTGGCGCGGCAGATCCTGGCGCCGCGGCCGCTGCCGGTGGTCACCACCCTGCACGGCACCGACGTGACGCTGGTCGGCATCGACCCGAGCTACCTCGAGACCACGCGCTTCGGCGTCGTCGAATCCGACGCGGTGACCACGCCCTCGGAGTACCTGCGGCGCACGACGCTCGAGCAGCTCAAAATCGACCTGCCGATCGACGTCGTCCCCAACTTCGTCGACCCGGAGCGCTTCGACCCCGGCCGCTTCGACCCCGGCCAGTGCGCCGGCCCCCTCGGCTGCCCCGGCGGCAGCCGCTGGGCCAAGCCCGGCGAGCGGGTGGTGGTGCACATCTCGAACTTCCGCCCGGTCAAGCGGGTGCGCGACGTCCTCGCCGTCTTCCACCTCCTGCACCGCGAGCTGCCCGACACCCGCCTGCTGATGGTCGGCGACGGCCCCGACCGGCCGATCGCCGAGCAGTACTGCCGCGACCACGGCTTCTGCCAGGCGGTGACCTTCCTCGGCACCATCCCGATGGTCGAGGAGGTGCTGATCGGCTCCGACCTGTTCCTCTTCACTTCCGAGACCGAGTCGTTCGGCCTCGCCATCCTCGAGGCGATGGCCGCCGGCGTGCCGGTGGTGGCGACGGCGGTGGGCGGCGTGCCGGAGGTGATGGTGGACGGCGAGACCGGCTTCCTGCACCCGGCGGGCGACGTCGAGGGGATGGCGGCGTCGGCGGTGCGCATCCTCTCCGGCGACGGCGGCGGCGCCGGCTGCCGCTTCGGCGCCGCCGCCCGCCGCCGCGCCATCGAGCGCTTCTCGGAGGCCGAGCAGGTGGCGCGCTACCGGCGGATCTACGAGCGCGTGTTGGCCGGCACCGCCGCGCCCGTGGTGGGGGCCGGCGCCGGTTGACCGGCGCGGCGGAGCCCGGCGCCGGCTACCCGGTGCCCGCCGGCGAGGCGCGGGCCGAGCTGCGCGAGATGGGCTCGCGCTTCCTCGCCGTCGTCGCCCCGGCCGCCGACGAGGCCGCCGCCGAGGCCTTCCTCGACCGCCTGCGCGGCGAGCACCCCGACGCCACCCACCACTGCTTCGCCTGGCGCGTCGGCGCGGCGCCGCGCGAGCGC
>CAZLBJ010000582.1:0-5299 GCA_964557755.1 uncultured Thermoanaerobaculia bacterium | reverse complement strand
GAGGCGGCGCCGGCCGGCGCCTGCTGAACCCCGCCCTTCGACAGGCTCAGGGCTGCTCGGAGGAGGGACCAGCCCGCGCTCCGGCGAGCCGCCAGCCTGTCGCAGGGCGGATTGGCTAGACTCGGCAGCCATGCACCCAGCTTCCGTTACCTCCGACGCTCCGAAGCCTCCCATCCGACGCGCCCGCGCCGTCCTCTTCGCCGTCCTGTTCGCGGCCGGGCTGCTGGCCTCCTGCGCCTCCACCGCGCCGACCGGTGGCGACTCCGCCCCGGCGACGGCCGAGGCGCCGCCGGTGATGCCGGCGGACACGGCGGAGCCCGCTCCCGCCGAGCCGACGCCCGCCGCCGAGCCGCCGGCCGAGCCCGCCGCGACCGTCGCCACCGCCGAGGCCGTCGCCGCGGCTGGCCCGATCGTCTGCTTCTACGGCCCGGTGCGCGAGAGCGGCGCGATGGCGGCCGGCGGCGGCTCCGGCGAGCCGACCGCCGACCTCCTGCTGCGCCGCACCCTCGAGCCGGAGGCCTCGCGCATCGTCGAGGAGACGGTGCGCTTCGACCGCTCCGGCGGCGGGCGGGCGCGCGTCTACACCACCACCTTCGACGTCGACGGCGACGCCGTCACCCTCAGCGAGAGCGGTGGCAGCTACGCCGGCAGCGGCACCCTCCACGGCGAGCCGTGGCGCTGGACCGCCTGGGACCTCGCCTACATGCTGACCAGCGGCATCCGCGTCGACGCCCGCTACGAGCTGCGCCACGGCGGCGACGGCGGTGACGGCGGCCTCCTGCTGCACGGCGAGAAGACCGCCTACGGCCCCGACGGCTCGCTCGCCCTCACCCTCGTCGAGGAGCTGCGCCAGATCCCCGCCGGCGAGTGCACCGAGCGCCTGGCGGCGGCGCGGGAACCCCGCGAGGACAGCTGATTCAGCCGAACGTAGTATGCTGGGGCTTCGTCTACCGGAGGTCCCGCATGCCGCGGAAGGAACAGCGCCACCATCCCCGTTACGAGCTGCAGGGGATCGGCGGCACGCTGCGCTACGACATGAACGCGCGGGTGCTCAACCTGAGCCTCGACGGCATGGCGCTGGAGACCTCCGCCTGGCTGCACGTCGGCAAGAGCTACCGGCTGCGGGTGGGGGCCGGCGACGACGCCGTCGACCTCGACGGCACCGTGGCCTGGTGCCACCTGGTGGGCAGCAGTGGCCGCGGCGGCGGGCCGGTTTACCAGGCCGGCGTCCACTTCGGCGAGACGCTCAGCGAAAAGGCGCAGCGCCTGCTGTCGGTCATCCGCCGCGCCGGGGTGGTCGGCGTCGCCACGCGCGTCTTCGGCCGCTTCAAGGTGCGCCGCGAGGAGGCGGTGGACGTCGCCTTCGAGCACCTCTTCGAGGTGCGCCGGCTGAGCCTTGCGGGCTTGCTCATCGAGGCCGACCTGCTGCCCGAGGTGGGGGCCCGTTTCGTGCTCGAAGTCGACACTCCCTTCGGCCCGCTGTCCCCCACCGTCGTGGTCAGGAGCCTCGAGCAGGGGCGCACCGCCGGCGGCCAACCCACCAGCCAGATCGGCGTCGCCTTCGACCACCTGGCGGCCGGCGACCGCCGCGTCCTCGAGCAGGTCATCGAGCAGCAGCTCGCGGCCGGCGCGGCGGTGCCGAGCTCCTCCTGAGGGATTCCCGGGCGCTCGGACGGTAACAAGCCCGGCGCCCATCTCGCCTGTCCAGGCGTCATGTCGCCTCAGACGAGGGCCGCTCTCGCGTTCGGCCTGGTGCCCTTGGCCGCCCTGGCGATCGCCTGCGACGGTGATTCCAGCCGGCATTGCGTGGCGCTCTTCGAGCGACAGGCGTACGCCGACGCGGCACTTCACTGCCAGCAGGTCTTCGAAGCCACGGGAGATCCGCGCTCCGCGACGCATGCCGCACGGGCGCTGCAACGCCTCGGGCAGGCCGACGAGGCGCTGGCGTGGGTCGAGCGCGCCGGGGAGGGTGCCGCTGCAGCCGACCTGTGGCGCCTCGCGGCGGCGATCCACCGCCAGCGTGGCGATTCCGGCAAAGCCGTCGCCGCCGGCCGCCGCGAGCTGGCCCTGCGCCGAGGCACCGGGGAGCATGCGCGAGCGGCGAACGCCGGCTACGATCTCTTCTACGACGCCTGGGCCGCCGCCGACTACCGGACGGCCCTCGACTTCGCCCGCGGCAGCCTCGACGACGCCACCCGGGCCCGTGATCGGGCGCTCGAGGTCCAGGCCCTGCAGGCCCTCACCATGGTGCTGTACGAGGTCGGTGACTTCGAACGCGCCCGGCGGATGCTGATGGAGGCCACCCGTCGGCTGCCATCGGAACGATACGCGGACCGGGCCTACCTCCTGGTCTACGAAGGGCTGATCCGGCTCAACACCGGGCGCCCCAGGCTGGCCAGGGACGCCTTCGACCGCGCCCTTGCGGTGGCAGCCCAGGACACCGTGCCCGCGAGGCCCGCCTTTCTCCGCGCGACCCACCTCGACCTGGTCAAGACTCACCTGGAGCTGGGCTCGGTCGAGCTGGCGGACCAGCACCTGGCCGTCGCCGAAGCCAACGCGGAACCGGGAGGGTCCAGGTCCACCGCCCTCCTCTACTATCGATCCCGCGTGCTCCACGCCCGCGGCCACCTGGCGGACGCCGGCGAGTTGGTCGAGGCCGCCCTCGCGGCATCGCCGGACGCCGCCTGGGTCCGCGACCTGGAGGTCCAGCGTGGTGTCCTCGCAGAGGCTCGGGGGGACTTCGCGGCGGCGGAGGAGGCCTACCGCCGGGCGGTGGACGCGGTCGACACGATGCGCGGCGAGCTCGGTGCCGACGAGCTGAAGTCCTGGCTCCTCGACCACAGGCGGCGGCCGTTCGAGGCCCTCTTCCTCCTGCAGGCGCGCGGCGGCCGCGGGCACGAGGCGCTGGCGACGGCGGAACGGACGCGAGCACGGACCCTCCTCGACCAGCTCGACGCCACACCGGCGGCGGCCGAAACCGACGGCCACGGGCTGGCGGCGGCGGCGGGCCGTCGCCTCGACACCCTCGATGCTCTGCTGGGGCCCCTGCGCGAATCGCGGGCCGTGGCGCTCGGGCCGCTCGACGAAGCCCTGGCGGCGATCGGAGACCGGTACCTGCTGATCTTCGTCGAGGCGGGCGACGAGCTCTGGCGCTTCACGGTCTCTGGAGGCGGCGTCGATCTTCAGCGCCTGGCCGCGACGCCGGCGGCGGTCGAGCGCCTGGTGCACCGGTTCCTCGCCCGGCCCGACGATCCGGGGCCGGCCTCGGTCCTGGCCGGCATCCTGCTGCCCCCGGACGTGACGGCCGATCCCGGTTCCCCCGTCCACGTCGCCGCCGACGGCGTCCTCGGATCCCTGCCTTTCGCCGCCCTGCGTCTGGGCGACCGCTATCTGGTCGAGCTCCGGCCGATCGCCTACGTCCCGAGTCTGCACGGGCTGGCCGCCATGCTCGGCGCCCCGCCGAGGGGCGACGAGGCCGCCGCGGTGGTGATCGCCGATCCCCACGACGACCTTCCCTGGGCCGCCCTCGAAGCCCACCAGGTCGCCCGCCGCCTCGGCGTCGCGCCGCGGCTCGGGGACGAGGCCAGCCTCGCCGCCCTGTCGCCGGGCCTGCCACCCCGCCTCCTCCACGTCGCCACCCACTCAGGGCTCGGCCCGGGCGGACCCTGGCTCGGCCTGGCGGAGGGCCGGGTCTCCGCGGAGCAACTCGTCGCAGCCCGCCTTGCTCCGCGCCTCGTGGTCCTCGCCACCTGCGCCTCTGCCGCTCGCCGGGGCCGCGGGATGGAGCGAGCCCTCGGCGCCGCCTTCCTCGCCGCCGGCAGCCAGGCCGTCCTCGCCTCCCTCTGGTCCCTCGACGACCGCGCCGCCCGAGAGCTCGTCCTTCGCTTCTATGACGAGGGCGGAAGCGACCAGCCGGTCGCCGCCCTGGCCCGGGCCCAACGCGGACTGATCGCCGCCGGCGAGCCGCCTTCGGCGTGGGCGCCGTTCGTGGTGCTCGGAATCTCCCGGCCTCACGCCGAAGCTGGCTAGAAAGGAAAGCCCATGTCGCCCGCACTCAAGCTCGGAAGTGTCGCCCTCCTCGCCTTCGCCCTCGGCTTCGGCGCCGCCTGGGCGCTCGCCGCCGCCCGTCTCCAGCCGCCGACGTCTGCGAGCCGGCAGGACGGGCTGGCCTGGCAGAGCGACGGCGCGAGCGTACGCCTCACCGCGACATCGCCGGGAACGCGCTACCTGGTGCTCTCCGGCGACGGTGGAGCCAACGCCCCGGATCGGTCCACGGCCACGGCGGCGTGGCGGTCCGACGCCGCCCTCACCGTGCGGTCTCCCGCCACCGTGTACCAGCTCGTGCCGCGGGTCCGCTGCGACCCGGGCGAGGAGTGCAACCAGTGCAGCAAGGCCGACGACTGCCCACCGCCGCCGCGCGGCCCCGAGCCGCCATGGAGCCTGGCGTTGTGGAGTCCGTCGGTGGATCGATGAGCCGACCGGGAGCGGCGGCGCGGCGCGACGATCCCGCGGCCGGCGACGGGCGGCCGCGCGGCGCTCCCGCGGCGCCGGCGGCGGCCTGGAGCCAGCGGGCGGCGCCTCCGCCGCCCGCCGCCGAGACGGTCGAAGCGGCCGCCCTCGACGCTCTCGACCGCGGCGACCGGGAGGCCGCCCTCGGCTTGTTGATGGACGCCTATGGCAGTGTGCTGTTCCGCTACTGTCTCCACATGCTGACGGACCGCCAGCTCGCCGAGGACGTTCACCAGACCACGTTCGTCCAGGCCTTCGAGGGACTGGCACGATTCGGCCGCGGCTCCACGCTGCGCACCTGGCTGTTCGGCATCGCCCGCCACCGCTGCCTCGATGCGCTCAAGATCTCGCGCCGCCGGCGGGCCCGTTTCCACGCCGTCGAGACCCTTCCGGAGGTGCCCGCCGGAGAGACCGGGGCCGAGCGCCGACTGCTGGCGCGGGAAGCCGCGCGGGCGCTCGAACGCTGCCTGCTCCGGCTCGCCGCCTCCACCCGCGCGGCCGTCCTGCTCCGCTACCAGGCCGGCCTCTCCTATCCCGAGATGGCGCTGGCCGGCGGCGAGCGCGCGACGACCCTGCAGGCCCGGGTGGTGCGCGCCCTGCCCGTCCTGCGCCGTTGCCTGGAAGCCCGGGAGCTCGCCCGGTGAGCCCCTGCGACCGCTTCGAGCGCGAGGGTCTGCATGAGCTCGAACGGGAAGCGGTCCTCGACGACCACGTCCGGTCCTGCCCGGACTGCAGGGCGGCACGGGCCGCGCACCTTCGGCTGCGCCGGCGGCTCGGCGCCCTGGGGGGC
>CAZLBJ010000581.1:0-10788 GCA_964557755.1 uncultured Thermoanaerobaculia bacterium | reverse complement strand
CCCCACCGGCGACGCCACGCAAGGCAGGGCCTGAGCCATGTACTGGAGCAGCTTGAAGGAGCACTTGCCGCGCGACCAGGCGTCGTCGGTCAGCGGCATGAGGCCGATGCCGGCGGTGGCCAGCGATTCGGCCTCCGTCTCCGGCGACCACGCCACCCGCTCGACCGGCACCTCCGGCCAGTCCGGCCACGCGGAGCTCACCACGCGGAGGCGGAGGTCGGGGTGGCGGCGGGCGAGGCGGGCGAGGGCCGGGCGCACCAGGTCGAGGTAGGGGAGGTTGTGCGGCAGGCCGATCCACACCAGGGTTTGCGGCCGGCGGGCGGCGGCCGGGGGCGGGGCGGGCGGCACCTCGACGGTGGTGGGGACCACCGCGACCCACCGGTTCCAGCGCGCCGCCATCGCCGCCAGCCGCTCGTTGCCCGCCGTCACCAGGTCGCAGGCGTCGCAGGTGCGGCCGAAGCGGGCGAGGCGGATGCAGGAGACGTCGGCCGCGTCGCCGACGCGGCGCGGCTGGCGCAGGTAGATGGCGTCGTCGAGGTCGAGCGCGATCCGCCGCGCCAGGCGGCGCAGGCGGCGCGCCTCGCCGAGGCCGAGGTTCATCTTGGCGAGCACCAGGAGATCGGCGGCGGCGACCGCCTCGCGCCGCTCCGCGATGCGCCTGAGGTAGCGCCCCTTCGGCAGCTCGGCCAGCGTGCAGAGCCAGCCGCGGCGCTCGAGCTCCGCGGCCACCGGCCGCAGGCGGTGGCGGAAGGAGGGCACCTCCAGGTCGTAGGCCCAGAAGAGGGCGGTGGGGGCGCCGCCGGTCATCGGGCGGGAGCGGCGGCGACGGCGGCGCAGGCGTCGGCCAGGTCGGCGACCAGCGTCTCCCAGGCGGCGGCTTCGCCGAGCGGGAAGCGCTGGTTCACCTCCAGCTCGACGCCGAGGTAGCGGTCGTCCGGAAAGCGGCCGCGCAGGTGGGTGGTGAGGCCGTCGTCGACCCCCAGGTACGGCTCGTTGAAGCGCACCCGGAGGTCGCAGCGGCGCGCCGCCAGGTCGTCGCGCAGGCGGCGGCATAGGGCGGCCTCGGCGGCGCGCGCCGGGTCGAAGAGGAGGCCGACTTCGACCTCGCGGCGCCGCCCCTCCCACACCGGCGTGAAGGTGTGGACGGAGAGGTGGAGGCAGCGTCCGGCCGCGGCGCGCTCGGCGACCGCGGCCTCGACGGCGGCGCGGTAGGGGCGGTGGTGCTCGGCGAGCAGCGCCTCGCGCACGCCGGCCGGCAGCTCGCGGGTGACCTCGGAGAACACCTCGGGGCTCTCCGGCGAGCGGTTGAGGTCGACCAGCAGCCGGGTGGTGGTGGCGACGAACCGCGGGCAGCCGAGGCGCCGGGCGAGGGCCGCGGCCAGCTCGCGCGCCCCGGGGTCCCAGCCGCGGTGCCCCGCCAGCAGCGCCTCGCGGCCGGCGAACAGGGCCTCGTAGTCCGCCGGCACGTCGCGGCCGCCGTGCTCGCAGGTGACGACGCAGGAGGCTGGCACTCAGTAGGCGGCCAGCAGGCGGGCGGCGCGCTCGACGCGCTCCTCGCCGGGGAGGAACTCGGCTTCGAGCGGCGGCGAGTAGGGCACCGGGGTGTCCAGCGCGCCGACGATGCGCACCGGCGCGTCGAGGTACTCGAAGGCCTCCTCCTGGACGATCGCCGCCAGGCTCTCGCCGATGCCGCCGGTGCGCGTGTCCTCGTGGACGACCAGCACCTTCGAGCAGTGGCGGGCGACGGCGAGCAGCGCCTCGCGGTCGAGCGGCACGAGGCTGCGCAGGTCGAGCACCGCCGCCTCGATGCCATCCGCCGCCAGCCGTTCGGCGACGCGCATCGCCAGGTGGACGTAGGCGCCGTAGCTGACCAGCGCCAGGTCCGAGCCGGCGCGGCGCAGGGCGGCCTTGCCGAGCGGCAGCGGCGCCGGCGCCTCCGCCGGCAGCGCCTGCTTGATGCGCGGCTCGCGGTAGAGCGCGATGTGCTCGTAGTAGAGCACCGGGTCGGGGTCGGCGACGGCGGCGGCGAGCAGGGCGCGGGCGTCCTCGGGCGTCGACGGCGCGACGATCTTCAGCCCCGGCGTGCGGTAGAACCACGCTTCGGTGTTCTGCGAGTGGTAGGGCCCGGCGTGGCGCAGGCCGCCCCACGGCATGCGCACCACCATCGGCACGCCGGCGCCCCAGCGGTAGCGCACCTTGGCGGCGTTGTTGACGAGCTGGTTGAAGCCGGTGGCGACGAAGTCGTTGAACTGCATCTCGCCGATCGGCCGCTGGCCGGCGAGCGCGGCGCCGACGCAGACGCCGAGGATGCCGGCTTCCGAGATCGGCGCGTTGAGGATGCGGCCGCCGTGCTCGGCGAGCAGCGGGCGCAGCAGCAGGAACGCGTTGCCGTACTCGCCGCCGACGTCCTCGCCGTAGACGAACACCCGCGGGTCGGCGGCGAGGGCGTCGCCGACGCCGAGCATCACCGCCTCGAGGAAGGTGCGGCCGTCGCGGGTGAACGGCAGCCCCGGATCGAGGTCCGGCAGCGGCGGACGGCGGTCGAGGCGCGGCGGCGGGCGGTCGGCCAGCGGCTCGGCATGGACCGCCGGCGGCAGGTCGCCCCAGACGCCGGCGCCGGCCTCGGCGGGCTCGGGCCAGGGGGCGGCCACCACCCGCCGCGCCGCCGCCTCGACCAGCGCCTCGGCGTCGCGCCGCAGCGCCGCCAGGTCGCCGTCGCCGATCACCCCCTCCGCCTCCAGGCGCGCCGCGTAGCCGGCGATCGGGTCGCGCTCGGCCCAGGCGCGGTAGAGCTCGGGGTCGGCGTAGGCGCCCTCGGCGAGCGCGGGGTACTCCCAGCCCGGCTGCGGGTCGCGGCCGAGGTAGAGCATGTCGTCGTGGTGTGCGTGGCCGCACATGCGCATGGCCACCAGCTCGACGAGCGCCGGGCCGCGGCCGGCGCGGGCGCCCTCGGCGGCCCAGGCGAAGGCGGCGGCGATCGCCTCGGGATCGGTGCCGTCGACGGTGACCGCCGGCATGCCGTAGCCGACGCCCTTGTCGGCGAAGCAGCGCACGGCGCTCTGCTCGGCGACCGGCGTCGACAGCGCCGTCTGGTTGTTCTGCACGCAGAAGACCGCCGGCAGGCGGCGGGCGGCGCACAGGTTGACCGCCTCGTGCCACTCGCCGAGGGAGGTGCCGCCCTCGCCGATGAAGGAGACGGCGACCCGGCTGTCGCCCGGCTCGTCCTGCTGCTGGAAGGCCAGCGCCATGCCGGCCGCGGTGGCGGCGGAGATGGCGAGCGGCGCCGCCGGCGGCAGCACGCCCCAGTCGAGGTCGCCGATGTGGAGGTCCTTGCCGCGCATCGGCGGCCCGGCCTTGCCCATCTGCGCGCTGAGCACCTGGCGCACCGCCTCCTCGAGGCCGCCGTCGTCGCGGGCGCGCATGGCGAGGGCGGCGCCGGCGTCGCGGATCAGCGGCGCCACCACGTCGCCGTGCCAGGCGCCGTCGGCGCCGCGCCAGGCGGCGCCGCGGCGCAGGCGCAGCGGCGCGGCGTAGATCGCCTCCTGGCCCAGCGAGCGGAAGCCCTTGCCCTGGAACGGCCGCCCCTGCCAGCGCACCTCGCCGCCGGTGAAGAAAGCCTTCAGGCGGTTGTCGACGGCGCGGGTGAGGACCATGCCGCGCAGCATCTCGCGGCGCTCCTCGGCGCCCAGGCTGGCGGCCACCGCCTCGCGGGCGAGGAAGCCGTCGCAGGCCTCGGCCAGGTCGCGGGCGGCGGCGGCGAGGCGCTCGGCGGCGTCGGCGCCAGGGACGGTCTCGGGCAGGGCGGCGCCGGCCGGCAGCAGGGCTGCCGGGTCGAGCCGCGCCGCCAGCTCGCGCCCCAGCCGCGGCCGTAGCGAGAACAGCGCCGCGGCGTCGCCGTCGGGTTCGTCCATGTCCTCGAGCACCGCCGCCAGCGCCCGCCGCGCCAGCTCGGCGGCGAACGGGAAGCGCTCGACGACGAACGCGGTGAAACGGTCCACCAGCGGCGGACGAAGGCGCGTCGGCGCGCTGCGGACCTCGGTGGCGTCGGACACGGTTGGTTCGCATGCTACCTGAACGTCAACGTCAACTTCTAACGTCAACTTGGGGGGGTGGGGCGGTGGCGGCGGGGTGGGGTGGGTCCCCGCGCAGGGAACAGCGCGCTACTGCTCGGACTCCAACCGGGGGCGCGCTTCGGCTTCCGCCGGGCGCCATCGGCATCGGACTCCGAAGGCTCTTGCGCTTGCCCGGCTCCAGACGTCCCTGCGCGGGGACCCACCCCACCCCGGAGACCGGCGGTGGCCCCGCGCGAAGAATGCGAGCGTTGGTGGCGGCATGGCCAAGGCATGCATTCAGTCTCAGCAGCCGTGGTCAACGTCAACGTCAACAGATCGGCGAAGGCGGAAGTCGGGGTTGATGTGGGGGTTGACGTGGGCGTTTATGTGGGGGTTGATGTGGGGATTGACGTTCATCCCCTACTCCACCGCCGGTGAGGCCGGGTGGGCGGGGAGGGCTCGACCGGGGACGTCTGGAGCGGGCCAAGCGCCATGCCCGCCGGAGTCCGATGCCGATGGAGGCCCGCGGAAGCCGAAGCGAGCCCCCCTCCAAAGTGCAAGAACAGCGAGCTGTTCCCCGGGCGCGCCCTCCCCGCCCACCCGGCCGTCATCCGGCACCCCCGCCCCGCCTTTGAAACGCATCGCACGCGCGACCGTAGTGCCTCCCAGGAGGTGAAAGCGACGTGATCAAGTTCCTGCTCTGGCTGCTCCTGTTCGTCGTCTGCTGGCCCTTGGCCCTGCTGGCGTTGGTCCTCTACCCGATCGTCTGGGTGATCGTGCTGCCGTTCCGGCTGATCGGCCTCACCGTCGACGGCGTCTTCGAGCTGCTCAAGGCCCTCTTCCTGCTGCCGGCCCGGGTCCTCGGGGGCAGGCCCGCGTAGCCGGACCGCGGGCGGCACCTATAATCCGCCCGTGTCCACCCCCGACGTCCTCGAGTTCCGCGACGTGCGCCGCCGCTTCGGGCGGCTGTCCGTGCTGCGCGGCGTGTCGGGGCGGGTGGAGAGCGGGCAGGTGCTGCTCGTCACCGGACCCAACGGCTCCGGCAAGAGCACCCTGCTGCGCTGCCTGGCCGGCCTGCTGGCGCCGGACGACGGGGAGATCGACTACCGCGAGGCGGACGGCGGCCGGCCGCTCGCCGCCGCCGAGCGGCGCCTGCGCGTCGGCTACGTGGCACCCGACCTCGCCCTCTACGAGGAGCTCACCGCCGGCGAGAACCTCGACCTCTTCGCCCGCCTGCGCCGCGTGCCGCGCCAGCGCGGCGGCGAGCTCTTGGCGCGCCTGTCGCTGCCGCCCGAACGCGCCGTCGGCGCCCTCTCCTCCGGCATGCGGCAGAAGCTGCGCTGGGCCTGGGCGCTGCTCCACCGGCCGCGCCTGCTGCTGCTCGACGAGCCGTTCCAGAACCTCGACGCCGGTGGCGAGAGGGTGGTGCGCGAGCTCCTCGACGAACACCTCGCCGCCGGCCTGGCGGTGATCGCCCAGCCGGTGGACGTGGCGCTGGCCCCCGCGTGGACCGTGGCGGAGCATGTCGAGCTGGCTGGCTGAGGCGGCCGCCGTCTTCGCCAAGGACTGGCGGAGCGAGGCGCGCACCCGCCACGCGCTCAACACCCTCGCGCTGTTCGCCTTCACCACCCTGGTGCTGGTGTCGGTGGGCCTCGGGCCGATGGGGGTGACCGCCGCCGGCGGCCAGGTGCTGCCCTTCCTGCTGTGGATCGTGCTGCTGTTCGCCGCCAGCGCCGGGCTGCCGCGCGCCTTCGTGCACGAGGAGGAGACGCACACCGCCACCGCCCTGCGCCTCGCCGCCCGCCCCTCGGCCGTGTTCTGGGGCAAGCTCGCCTTCGCCGTGTCGCTGACCTGGGCGCTCGAGGCGCTGGTGGCGCCGCTGTTCCTCGCCATGGTGCAGCTCGACGTCGCGTCGCCGGGCCTGTTCGTCGCCGGCCTCGCCGCCGGCGGCTTCGGGCTGGCGGCGGCGAGCACCGTCATCGCCGCCATCATCGCCCAGACGCGCGCCGGCTCCACCCTCTTCGCCGTCCTCTCCTTCCCCATCCTCGTGCCGCTGCTGCTGATGGTCGTCGAGGTGACCCGCAACGCGGTCGACGGCGCCCCGGGCGACGTGGTCCTGCGCCAGCTCCTTCTGTATGATGGCTCGGTGGCGGTCGCCGGCGCGATGCTGTTTCCCGCCATCTGGAACCCATGACGACGACGACCCTCGCCGCCGCCCGCGCCACGCCCGCCACCCCCTGGTGGCACACCCTGCTCGCCTGGCTGCTCTGGTCGTGGATCGCGCTGGTCGTCACCGGCGCCTTCCTGTGGGCGCCGCCGGCCCAGGGCTTCGTCAACGTCTACAGCTCGCGCATCCTCTTCTTCCACGTGCCGGCGGCCTGGGTGTCGTTCGTCGCCTTCCTCGCCGCCGGCGTGTGGAGCCTGCTCTACCTCGCCCGAGGGCGCCGGCCGCGCCACGACCTGGCGGCGGCGACGGCGGTCGAGCTGGGGCTGATCTTCGTCGTCCTCGCTACCTTGACCGGCTCGGTGTGGTCGCGCATCGAGTGGGGTGCCTTCTGGAACTGGGACCCGCGGCAGACCTCGATCGTGCTGGCGATGGTCTTCTACGCCGCCTACCTGGTGCTGCGCGGCGCCGTCGAGGACGAGCAGGCGCGGGCGCGGCTGTCGGCCTCCTACGCCCTGCTCGGGCTGGTGGTGGCGCCGTTCCTCTACTTCGTGCTGCCGCGCATCACCTTCTCGCTGCACCCGCAGCCGGTGGTCAACCCCGAGGGCCAGGTCGACATGGAGTCGCGCATGCTGCAGGTGCTGCTGGGCGGCGCGGTGGGCTTCACGGCGCTGTTCTTCTGGATGCACCGCCTGGCGCTGCGCGTCCGCCTGCTGGCGCGCGCCGGCGGCTCGGAATGAACGCCGCGGAATGGCCGCCGCCGCGGCGCCTGTTGTGAACTGATACGCTGTCTGAAGACCCTGCTGGAACTCTGTGGAACCCAAAGCTGAGGAGCGACGGCGAGATGGCCGAAGGACTGGGATGGGTGCTGGCGGTCAACCTGGTGCTGTGGACCGGGCTGTTCCTCTACATGCTGCGCCTGGGGCGCCGCCTGCGGGCGGCCGAGCGGGCTCTCGACGGGACGCGCTCCGACGCCGCCGCGCCCGGCGGCCGGGAAAGGTGAGACGGACATGAGCAAAAAGAAGTGGACGTACGGGCTCGGCGCCCTGCTGCTGCTGGCCTTCGCCGGCTTTTCCCTGGCCTCGTTCAAGGAGGCCCTGACGCCCTACGTCGACTACGCCAAGGCGCGCGACACCGGCCGCGCGGTGCAGGTGGCCGGCGGCCTGGTGGCCGGCAGCTCGTCCTACGACGACGCCACCGGGCTGCTCCACTTCACCCTCCACGACGAGACCAGCGGCGAGACCCTGCCGGTGCGCTACGAGGGCCTGAAGCCCGCCAACTTCGAGGAGGCGATCAGCATCGTCGCCATCGGCAGCTACGACGCCGAGAGCGGCGAGTTCGCGGCCTACAAGCTGCTGGTGAAGTGCCCGAGCAAGTACCAGGGCGCCGAGGTCAAGGAGTACGCCTGACCTAGGCACCTCTCCATGGACCACCTCTCCCAGCTCTACCTCCCCGGCGCCGTCCCTGTGTGGGCGGCGCTGGTGTTCTCGCTCGCCGCCGTGTGGGGCTACTCGCTGGTGCTGCGCGGCGACGAGGCGGCGCGCACCTTCGACCGCCGCGCCTACGCCTTCTTCGCCGTCGCCGTCGGTCTCGCCGCGCTCGTCCTGGCCATCGAGCTGGTGCGCCGCGACTTCCGCATCGAGTACGTCTTCCAGTACTCCGGCACCGAGCTGCCGATCCACTACCAGTTCGCCGCCTTCTGGGCGGGCCAGAAGGGGAGCTTCCTGATCTGGCTGCTGTGGGGGACGCTGCTCGGCCTCGGCGTCTACCGCACCGCCGGCCGCGCCGAGGCGCCGGTGATGATGGTCTACACCCTGACGGTGATGGGCCTCTTGCTCATCCTGGTGCGCGAGAACCCCTTCGTCATGCTCGCCGAGACGCCCGCCGAGGGGCAGGGGCTCAACCCGTTGCTGCAGGACGACTGGATGGTGATCCATCCGCCGATCATGTTCGTCGGCTACGCCTTGAGCGCGGTGCCCTTCGCCTTCGCCATGGCGGCGCTGTGGCGGCGCGACTACAAGGACTGGGCGGCGCGCGCCTTCCCGTGGACGCTGGCCGGCTTCCTGGTCCTCGGCACGGCGATCCTGATGGGCGGCTACTGGGCCTACAAGACGCTCGGCTGGGGCGGCTACTGGGGCTGGGACCCGGTGGAGAACGCGTCGCTGATCCCGTGGATCTTCATGGTGGTGCTGCTGCACGGCCTCCACCTCGAGCGCACCAAGGGGCGCTACCGGCGGGCCAACTACGTGCTGGCGGCGCTGGTCTACCTGGCGGTGCTCTACGGCACCTTCCTCACCCGCTCCGGCGTCCTCGCCGACTTCTCGGTGCACAGCTTCGTCGACCTCGGCATCAGCGGCTGGCTGATCGCCCTGATGGCCACCTTCTTCGCCATCCCGGCCTACCTGCTGGCGACGCGCTGGCGCCAGATCCCGGTGGTGCGCAACGAGGACCCGCTGCTCTCGCGCGGCGCCTTCATGGTGCTGTCGACGGTGACGCTGACGGTGGCGGCGCTGGTGATCACCGCCGGGACCTCGGCGCCGCTCTTGACCTTCTTCCTCGACGACCCCGGCCAGGTCGGCCCCGAGTTCTACAACCGCGTCAACATGCCGCTCGCCATCCTGCTGGCGCTGCTGCTGTCTCTGGTGCCGTTCCTCACCTGGCGCGGCACGCCGCCGCGCGTCCTGGCGAAGAAGCTGGCGCTGCCGGCACTGGCGGCGGCGGCCGGCGCGGGGCTGGCGGTGTGGCTCGGCGTCCGCGACCCGTTCCACGTCTCGTTCGTCTTTCTCGCCCTGCTGGCGCTGGCCGCCAACCTGGTGAAGACCTTCCAGCGGGCGCAGGCGAACGGTATCGGAGCGGCCGGCGGCTGGCTGTCGCACGTCGGCGTCGGCATCATCCTGGTCGGCTTCCTGGCCTCCTCGGCCTACGACCAGAGCACCAAGGTGACGCTGCTGCAGGGCCAACCGAAGCAGGTCGGCGACCTGACCCTCACCTTCACCCGCTCGATCCCGCGCCAGGGGCGCGAGAAGGAGCGCATGGAGGTGCGCGTGGTGAAAGCCGACGGCGAGGAGCTGTTCGCCTACCCGAAGCTCTTCGTCAACGACCGCACGCGGCAGGTGATGGCCAACCCGGACATCAAGACCTCCATGCTGCGCGATCTCTACATCTCGCCGATCGAGTACGACCCCGGCCTGCCGGAGGGGGCGCCGCGCACGGTGCAGCTCGCCCAGGGCGAGAGCGTCGAGATCGGCGGCCGCACGGTGACCTTCGCCGGCTTCGACTTGCGCAGCCACGACCCGCAGGGACCGGCGGAGGCGCTGGCGAGCGGCGAGCAGATCGCCGTCGGCGCGGCGGTGGACGTCACGGTCGGCGGCCAGACGCAGCGCGTGGTGCCGCTCTACGCCTTCACCGCCCAGGGCGAGGTGACCGCCCAGCCGATCGCCCTGCCGGGCGGCGGCGGCATCCTGGTCAGCGGCATCAACGCCAACGACGCCAAGGTGCAGCTCGACCTCTTCGGCCTCGCCGGCGGCGAGGTCGAGCCCGCCCGCCTGTCCCTCGACGTCACCAAGAAGCCCCTCATCCAGCTCGTCTGGTACGGCCTCTACGTCATCCTCGCCGGCGGCCTGCTATCGCTGTGGCGCCGGTACGGGCAGGCCCGGCGGCACGACGAGGTGATGGCGGCGGCCGGCGGGGTGGCAGGAGATTCTTGACGGCCGGTTCTTCAGGGGATCCGCCAGCAGGTCAAGTTCCCGTCTTCCGCCAGCGAACCACGCTCGACCATACGATCGGACCGATTGGGACCAGGTAGGGGAGATCCTCCACGACGCGCCCGGTGATCATCAGGTGGACTTCTGGCAGAGGAGTGAGCCAGCCCAGGTCAACCGCCCACATCCGGAGCAGGTAGGGGTCGAGCGCGAGTAGTGCTAGCGCGAAGGCGATCACGACGGATCCCAGGATGGCGAGTGCTGTTCGAAGCTCGGCACGCATGCCGATTGCTGTCATCCACACGAGCGGCGCCAGGAGAGCTACGAAGACGAGGTGTGCTTCGTAGGGCATCCCCGGCCAGGTGCTCCGGAATCCCGATAAGGTGCCCATGATCACAATGAAGTGCAGCGCCAGAATCGACGACAGGAGAGCCATGAAGACCAGGAGGTGACGCCCCCACTCGACCCCGTGATGGCTTTTCAACCTGCCCGAGACGGCGCCAGCACCGAAGACGAGGCAGTACAGCAACAACGAGACGAGGGAAACGGAGACCCAGCGCGCTGCAAGCGGGGCGAGATGGGGCAGGTTCTCCGAGTCGAACCATCCAACCTCGACGACGCCTTCGATGGGTCGAACTGCAGCCGCTATCGCCCCTACCACCAGTGCCCCGACCCCCAGCTGCAGCAGAGCCGCGAAGCGGGGGCCGGCATCACCGGCCGACACAGGTGCGCGCGACGTCGGCCGCATCCGTGAAGAGTCCCAACCTCTCGGGCGGAGCACCGCAGCGATGGAGCCTCTCGTGGAAGACGACGTTGAGGGGTGACGGACAGGTACCCGAATCACAGATCTGAGGTCTGAACGAAGTCTGTC
>CAZLBJ010000580.1:0-3559 GCA_964557755.1 uncultured Thermoanaerobaculia bacterium | reverse complement strand
GCAGCTCCTCGACGCGCTCGCGGCCGAGCCAGCGCTCGGCGGCGCCGTCGGGCAGCCAGCCGGCGGCCTCGGGCCGAGCGTCGATCTCGCGGTCCAGCCAGGCGGCGAAGCCGGGCCAAGCGCCGCGCGCGTCGGCCGCGGCGCCCAGCTCGCGCACCCACAGCTCGGGCCAGTCCGGCGGCGCGGGCTCCGCCACCAGCGCGCGCAGCAGGAGGTCGGGGATGCGGCGGCCGAGGCCGTCCTCCGGCGCCTGGCCGAGCACCGGCAGCCAGGCCGGCGGCAGGTCGCCCCGGCGCAGCGGCGCGCGGGCGACGGCGGCGTCGAAACGCTCCTCCAGGGCGCGCCGCAGGTCCGGCTCGCCGTCGAGGCGCCGCCACAGGGCGTCGAGGATGCGGAAGTCGTCGTCGGTGCACGGCGGCTTCACGGGGTGGCCCGAGGCCGCCAGGGCGGCGAGGTCGGGGGTGGGCACCCGCGGCCAGGTCTCCTCGGCGAGGAACAGCTCGGCGAGGGCGGAGCGGTTGTCGCACGGGACGTCGGGGTCGGCCAAGGCCCGGGCGGCGGCGCCCAGGACGGCGGGAGATGCGACCTGCGTGAGGCCCGGCAGGCCGGCCGACGCCACCCGGGGCGGCGCCAGGAGGAGCCGGTGCGCGAGATCGCTGCCCACCTCCGGCTCGCGCTCCGCGGGCAGCCGGTGGAGCAGCGCGACCAGGGCATTCCCCGCCGGCACCTGGAGCGACTCGTCTGCGCTCGCCAGCGCCAGCAGGCGGGGCACTCGATCGGCATCGCCGGTGGCGACCGCCAGGAGGGTGCCGACTGCCGAGACCTCCGGCCGCGCGCTCTCCGCCCACTGCCTCGCCCGCAGCGCCAGCTCCACCTCGGCGGCGCCGTAGCGGCCCGCGCTCTCGCCGAGGAACGCCGGCAGGTTGGACAGCACCTCCAGCAGGCTGGTCCGCGCCGGGTCCGCCGGCTGCCGCAGCCGGGACTCGACGGCGTCGGCGGCGCGGTGGAACTGCGCGGCGAGGAACTCCGACGCCGGGTAGAGCTGCGGTTCGTCGCGCTCCAGGTCGGCGAGCTGGCGCTCGATCAGCCATTGGGGCGCGGGAAAGCGCTCGCCGGGCGGACCCGCCTCGGGCGAGGGGCCGATCCATACGAACTCGCCCGGGTAGGCGCCATAGGCGGTCAGCGCGAAGAGCGGGGGGTCGTCGGCCGAGACCTGGTCCTCCAGGAACAGGAGGAAGCGCGGCGACGGCTCAGGCCAGTGGTGGACGAGCAACATCGGCAGCTGCTCGATGGGGTTGAGAGTACCGTCGCCGACCGCCAGCTCGACGAGCTCCGCCATGCGCTCGCCGACCGCCACCGGGTCGTCGAGCAAAAGGTCCACCGCCAGCTGTGCGAGGGAGTCGTCCCAGTCCCAGCGCTCGCCGGCGGCGACGACGGCGTCCACTGCCTCCGTGCCGAGGCCGACGAGGGCGCGCCGGGCAGCCGTTGCGCGCTCGCCGCCGGCGAGGAGGAAGGTCTCGATGAGCTGCTCGGCGGCCGGCGGCTCGCCGCCCTCGCCGGCCGCTATGTCGAGGGCCTCGCGGCGCTCCGCGTAGGTGATCCCGGGCGGCGGCGGGTCGAGCTCGACGGACACTCCGGTCGAACCGTCGGCGTGGAGGCGGAGCACCCGGCTGCCGCCGTCGAGGAGCACCCAGGCGCCGTCGCCATCCGCCGCCAGCGCGTCGACCTCGCCCTCCACCTCCCAGGCGAGGCGGGCCGAGTACGGCGACAGGCGCACCACCTCGCCCGGAATCGCCATGTAGAGCTCATCGCCCAGACTGGCCGCCACCGGCCACGCCAAGGTGGAGCGCTCGGTGCTCCAGCCGCCGGCCGGCACGCCGGGAGGCTCGTAGCGGCGCACCAGGGTCCGCGG
Source organism: uncultured Thermoanaerobaculia bacterium (assembly GCA_964557755.1). Taxonomy (GTDB): domain Bacteria; phylum Acidobacteriota; class Thermoanaerobaculia; order Multivoradales; family JBCCEF01; genus CAZLBJ01. The sequence goes on along the minus strand of CAZLBJ010000580.1, from coordinate 1,647 downwards.
CAAGCCGGCGTCGAGGAAGTACACCGCGCCGCCGGCGGCGGGCAGCACCCGGCGCGGCAGTCTCGTTGCAGGCCCTATGACCACGCAACCCCAATCGGGAGGCCCGTACTCTTCCCGCCGCAGCCGCACGGCGACCTCCTCGCCGGCCTGGAACGGGTCGAGGCGCAGGACGTGGGGCGGCTCCTCCCGCTCCGCGAGCACCAGGGCGGTGCCGTCCTCGAGGCCGAGAAGCTGGCCGTCGTCGAGCGGCGCCTCGGCGACTACCGAGCCGTCGACGTCGAAGACCCGCAGCAGCGAGCCGCCGGCTTCGGTGGCGTCGTGCACGGGCAACCAGGCGCGTCCCGCGTCGTCGAGTGCGAGCGAGCGGCCGTCCAGCCAGCCGTCGCCGGCCACCAGCCACCGCTCCTCGATCACCTCGCCGGCGGCCGAGTGGCGGACGAGCAGGATGCGCTCGGATCCGCCGTCGAGGACGGTCCAGAAACCACCGCCGGCTGCCGCCTCCAAGTCGAGCACCGAGGCTCGGAGGCCGGGCATGGCCTGGGTCGGAACGGCGAGCGAAATCACCGCCGCAATGAGCAGCGACGCGCGTTTCATGAAGTAAGGATATCGCGTCGGCGGGTGCCTACGGGTTTGGACCCCGCCGGACCGCCGGGCGCAACTGTCCGGCGAAGCTCAGCCCTCGAAGTACAGCGGGAACCGCTGCGGCGCGCTCTCGTGCATCAGGCGGTAGACGGCGTCGAAGACGTCCTCGCGGCTGGGCTTCGAGAAGTAGTCGCCGTCGGAGCCGTAGGCGGGGCGGTGGGGGCGGGCGGAGACGGTCACCGGCGGCGAGTCGAGCCACCAGAAGCCGCCGGACGCCTCGATCACCTGCTGCAGCATGTAGGCGGTGGCGCCGCCGGGGACGTCCTCGTCGAGGAAGACGACGCGGCCGGTCTTCTTCACCGACTCGACGATGCGCCCGGAGCGGTCGAAGGGGAGCAGCGTCTGGACGTCGACGATCTCGACCTCGACGCCGACCCGGGCGAGCTGCTCGGCGGCCTCGGCGGCGATGCGGCAGCAGGCGCCGTAGGTGACCAGCGTCACGTCGCGGCCGGTGCGCAGCACTTCGGGCTCGCCGAGCGGCAGCCGGAGCTCGGCGAGGTTCGACGGCAGGCGCTCCTTCGTGCGGTAGCCGTTGAGCACCTCGACGACCAGCCCGGGGTCGTCGGCGGCGAGCAGGGTGTTGTAGAAGCCGGCGGCCCGCGTCATGTCGCGCGGCACGCAGACCCAGAGGCCGCGGACCAGCCCGAGGATGCCGGACATCGGCGAGCCGGAGTGCCAGATCCCCTCGAGGCGGTGGCCGCGGGTGCGGATCACCACCGGCGCCTGCTGGCCGCCGGCGCTCCTCCATCGCAGGCTGGCGAGGTCGTCGGAGAGCACCTGAAGCGCTTAGAGCAGGTAGTCGAGGTACTGCACCTCGGCGATCGGCCGCAGGCCGCGCATCGCCAGTACGATGGCCTGGCCGACGATGGTCGCCTCGCGGATGCCGGTGTCGGAGACGCGGAGCGGGCCGTACTTGGCCTGCAGTCCGGCGAGCCCTTGGTTGACGTCGCCGAGCATGCCGACTTCTTCGCCGAAGGCGACGAGGTTGGGCATCCGCGCGAAGGC
>CAZLBJ010000579.1:0-21502 GCA_964557755.1 uncultured Thermoanaerobaculia bacterium | reverse complement strand
GTCGAGCGGCAGCGCCCGCGGCCCGGCCACCTCCGCCAGGCGGCCGGCGGCGAGGCGGCGGCCGAGCTCCAGCTGGGTGCAGCGGGCGTTGGCGTGCAGCCAGCCGAGGGCGGGGGCGAGGTCCGGCGCCGCAGCCGCCTCGACGTACGGCACGCCCCAGCGGTCCCAGCGCACCTCCACCTCCGCGCCGAGCCCGGCGATCGCCGCCTCGCCGGAGCGCTGCGCCCGCCCGCCACCGAGCCACCGCCAGCCGACGGCGGCGGCGGCAAGGAGCGCCACCGCCAGCACGACGGCGACGACCAGGAAGACTCGGCGGGAACGGCTCACGGCACGGAAGTCTACCCCGGAGCCGGGCGCGGCCCCGCCCGCGGACTGGTTGTATCCTTGGCGACCATGTGCGCCCATGGAGGTCCCGTCCGCGTCGCCCTGCTGGCGGCGGTGGCGGCGGTGCTGTGCTGGCTGCCGGCGCCGGCCGTCCACGCCCAGCAGCCCGAGCCCGCGCCGCCGTCCGTCGCCGTCGTCCACCAGGGGGCGGCGCTGGCCCGCGGCAAGCTGCACCTCCAGGTGACCGTGCCCGAGTCGGCGCCGGCCGGCGGGCCGCTGGTGGTCTCCGCCGGCGGGCGCACGCTGGCCAGCCTGCCGCTCGGCCCCGGCGAGCACGAGGTGACGGTGGCGGGCGCGGGGCTCGCGGGCGGCCGCCACACGGTGAGGGTCTCCATCGGCGCCGCCGGCGGGGCGCACGGCGAGGTCGAGGTGCGGGTGATCCCGGGCTGGCTGTCGATCGTGCCGCCGCTGATCGCCATCGGCCTGGCACTGGTCTTCAAGGACGTCCTGATCTCGCTCTACCTGGGCGTCTTCGCCGGCGCGCTGATCCTCTTCGAGTGGCGGCCCGTCGCCGCCTTCGCGCGCTCGGTCGACCACTTCATCCTGCCCGCGCTGGCCGACTCGGACCACGCGAAGATCATCGTCTTCACGACGCTCCTGGGCGGCATGGTGGGGGTGATCAGCCGCAGCGGCGGCACGCGCGGCATCGTCGAGCGGTTGACGCCGTACGCCACCACCTCGCGGCGCGGCCAGCTCGCCACCTGGGCGATGGGCGTGGCGGTGTTCTTCGACGACTACGCCAACACGTTGATCGTCGGCTCGACCATGCGGCCGATCACCGACCGGCTGCGAGTGTCGCGCGAGAAGCTAGCGTACATCGTCGACTCGACGGCGGCGCCGGTGGCGAGCATCGTTCCGATCTCCACCTGGATCGGCTTCGAGGTCGGGCTGATCGGCGCCGCCTTCACCCAGCTCGGCCTCGACCTCAACCCGTTCACCGTCTTCGTCGAGTCGATCCCCTACCGTTTCTATCCGCTGCTGGCACTGGTGCTCGGCTTCACCATCGCCGCCTCCGGCCGCGACTTCGGGCCGATGCTGCGCGCCGAGCGGCGGGCGGCGGACGAGGGCAAGCTCCTCGCCGACGGCGACCAGGCGCTGGCCGAGTACCGCTCGGACGTGCTCGAGCCGCCGCCGGGCATCCGCCTGCGCGCGGTCAACGCGGTGCTGCCGATGCTGGTCGTGGTGGCGGTGACGCTGGCCGGCCTGTGGGTCACCGGCAGCGCCGCGCTGGCCGCCTCCGGGGCGGCGCCGCCGGAGGGCCTCCTCGCCCGCATGCGCGAGGTGTTCTCCGGCTCGGACAGCTTCACCACCCTGCTGTGGGCGTCGCTGGCCGGCGTCGTGGTGGCGGTGCTACTGCCGCTCGTCCAGCGCATCCTCTCCGTGCGCCACACCATGGAAGCCATGATGGAGGGCTTCAAGGGGATGCTGATGGCGCTGGTGGTGCTGGTGCTCGCGTGGTCGATCGGCGCCGTCTGCGGCGAGCTGCACACCGCCGACTGGGTGGTGGCGCTGGCCGAGGGGGTGCTGTCGCCGCACTGGCTGCCGGTGCTGGTCTTCGCGCTGTCGGCGGCGGTCTCCTTCGCCACCGGCACCTCGTGGGGGACGATGGGCATTCTCATCCCGCTGGTCATCCCCATCGCCCACGGCCTCTCCACCGCCGCCGGCCACGCGCCGGGCGACGCCGTCTACGGCATCGTGATGGTCGGCACCATCTCCTCGGTCCTCGCCGGCTCGGTGTGGGGCGACCACTGCTCGCCGATCTCCGACACCACCATCCTCTCCTCCACCGCCTCCGGCTCCGACCACATCGCCCACGTGCGCACGCAGCTCCCGTACGCCCTGTCGGTGGGAATCCTGGGGATGGCGGTCGGCGACGTGCCGACCGCGTTCGGTATGTCGCCCTGGGTGTCGCTGCTGGTGGGGACGGCGGTGATCGTCGGCGGCGTGCTGTGGCTGGGGAAGAAGAGCGATTGACGGAGGCGGGATGCTCACTCCCGCTCCGCCACCTTGGTCCCCTCCTCCACCGCGTCGCTCGGGTGGACGATCACCGTCTCGCCGGGCTCGAGGCCCGACAGCACCTGCGCCCGCAGGCCGGTCTTGCGGCCGATCGTGACGTCGCGGCGGCGGGCGGTGCCGTCCTCGACGACGAAGACCGCCCAGGGCTCGCCGTCCCCGGCAGCGTCCAGATCCTCGCCGCCGCCCGGCCGACGGAACAGCGCGCTGGTGGGGACCTGCACGACGTCTTCCTCCTGCCAGACGACGATGCCCAGCTCGACGCGGTAGCCGTCGCCGAGCTGGCGCCAGGCCGCGCGCGGGTCGGCGAAGTCGACGATCACGTTGACCCGCTGCTCCTCGACGCCGAGGGCGGAGATCTTGGTGAAGCCGGCGGGCTCGACGCGGCGCACCGTGCCCTCGAGGACGGCGTCGCCGCCCCACTGCTCGATGCGTACCGGGTCGCCGGCCTCGACGCGCACCGCGTCGGAGGAGAGGAGGTCGGAGACGATCTCGAGGTCGTCCGGGTCGGCCACCTCGAGCAGCGGCTCGCCGGCCGGCACCACCGACTCGCTCTCGCGCAGCCGCCGCAGCACGACGCCGTCGGCGGGCGAGGTCACCTCCACCGGCTCACCGCCGTCCCGCGCGCCGCCCTCGAGCAGGCGCGCCTCGGCGGCCGCCAGCTCGCCGCGCGCCGTGGCCACCCCGGCGCGCCCCGCGGAGACCGCCTCCCCGGCGGTGCGCGCCGCCGTCCTTGCCTGCTCGAGGCGCTCCTGCGAGACGATCTCCTCCGCGGCCAGCCGCTCGATGCGGCGCAGGTCGGCCGCAGCCTGGTCGCGTTCGGCCTCCGCCTGCTGGAGGCGCGCCTGCGCGCCGGCCACCGCCGCGCGCACCGCCCGCGCCGCGGCCTCGGCCTCGCCGCGGCTGCGCACGTCGAGCAGCGCCGGCGCCGCCGGCTCGATCAGCGCCACCGTCCGCCCCGCCGCCACCGCGTCGCCCGGCTCGAGGTCGATGCGCAGCACCCGCCCGGCGAGCGGCGCCGACACCACGAAGCGGTCGCGCACCCGCGTCTCGCCCTCCTCGTCCACGGTCACCGCCAGCGGCCCGCGCTCGACGGGCGCGACGTCCACCTCGACCGGCTGCGGGCGCAGCGCAAGCACCACCAGCACCAGGACGGCGAGCAGCACCCCGCCCCAGATCACCTGCCTCCGGCTCGGCTTCTTCATCGCGGCCCCCTCCCTCTCCATGGCATCGGATCGTCTCCCCGTCACTCGCGCGTCTTGAGCACCGCCACCAGGTCGAGCCTACCGAGCCGGCGCCGCACCACCAGGCCTGAGAGCGCCGCCGCCACCACCACCGTCAGGCAGGCGAGCGCGTAGGTGCGCGGCCGGATGACCAGCGGGAAGCGGTAGAGCTCGGTGTCGTAGACGGTGGCGATGAGGTCGGCCAGGCCGTAGCCGATCGCCATCCCCAGCGGCAGCGCCAGCAGGGTCAGCAGCGCCAGCTCGCCGAGCAGGATGGCGGCGATCTCGCGCCTGGTGAAGCCGAGGACGCGCAGGCTGGCGAGCTCGCGGCTGCGCTCGGACAGCGACACCCGCGCCGCGTTGTAGACGACGCCGAAGGCGATGACGCCTGCGAACAGGACGTTGAAGGCCAGGAACAGGCCCATCGTCTCGTCGAGCGTCGTCTGGAAGGCGTCGAGGGCGGCGCGCTGCAGGTTGACGCCAGCCACCTTCGGGGTCAGTTTCAGGCGCCGGTAGAGCTCGTCGGCGTGCGCCTCGTCGACCGATAGGAAGGCGCCGGACAGCGTGCCGCCCTCGCGCATCACGCGGCGCAGCGAGCCGATCTCCATGTAGGCGTTGGTGCCCAGGTACTCCTCGACCACGCGCACCACCGGCACGCGGCGCGTCGGCCGCGCGCCTTCCAGCACCTCTACCACCACCTCGTCGCCGGCCTCGGCGCCGAGCGTGCGGGCCAGCTTGTCGGAGAGCACCAGGCCGCCCTCCGGCAGGCGCACCGGCCGCTTGTCGGCGTCGATCAGGCGGTTCAGACGCGGCTCCGCGACCAGCCCCGTCACCGCCACCTGCCGCGAGCGCGGGCCGAAGCGCAGCCGCGCCGGCACCGAGCGCAGCGGCTCGGCGTCGAGCACGCCGGGCATCCGCTCGATCTCGTGCAGCGCGCTGTGGCTCACCGGCTCGACGAAGCTCACCGTCACGTCCTGGCGCTGAGCGATGCCGAAGGAGACGGCGATCAACTCGTCGAAGGAGTCGAAGAAGAAGGTCGTCGACACCAGCATGGCGGCGGAGAAGGCGATGCCGACGACCGACGCCGCGGCGCGCGCCGGGCGGCGCTGGAGGTTGCGCAGCACCATGCGCGCCGCGGGCGGCAGCAGGCGCGCCGCCCACGGCCGGTCGATCCAGCTCCGCCGGTAGACCGCCGGCGGCTCGGGGCGCATCGCCTCGGCGGGCGGCAGGCGCACGGCGCGGCGCACGGCGAAGAAGGCACCCACCACGGCGGCGGCGGCGGCCACCGCCACGACGCCGAGGGCGATCTCCGGGTCGAGCCGGTAGCGCAGCACCGGGAAGCGGAAGTAGTCGTTGTACACGCGCACCATGGCGCTGCCCAGCCAGGCGCCGCCGGCGAGGCCGGCCGCGATGCCGGCGCCGGCGATCACCAGCCCCCAGGCGACGTAGTGGCGGCCGATCTCGCGGTCCGCGTAGCCCAGCGCCTTGAGCGCCGCGATCTGCTCGCGCTGCACCGCCACGATGCGGTTGAGGACGACGTTGAGCAGGAAGGCGGCGACAGCGAGGAAGATCACCGGCACGATCAGCCCCACCGTCTGCAGGCCGACGAGCTCGCTGTCGAGGTACCAGTGCGAGATCTGCAGCCGCCGCGGGATGGCGCCGAGGCCGCCGTAGCGCTCGAGCAGGTGGTCGAGGCGGTCGATCACCGCCGCTTCCGAGGCGCCGCGCTCGAGGGTCAGCGCCAGGTCGTTGAAGGCGCCCTCCATGTCGAAAGCGTTGGCCAGCGCCCGCTCCTCCAGCCAGAAGACGCCGAAGCGGCGGTCGTCGGGGAACAGGTCGCCGGGGCGGATGGCGTAGACGTACTCCGGCGACAGGGCGATGCCGACGATCTCCAGCTCCTGGCGGCGGCCGTTGAGGATTGCCGCCACCGAGTCGCCCGGCTGGAGCTCGTGGGCGAGGGCGAAGCCCTCCGACACCAGCGCCTCGTCGGCGCGGCCCGGCTCGAGGTAGCGGCCGCCGGTGAGCACCACGTCGTTGAGCGTCGCGCGGTCGGGCGCCGGAATCGAGATCAGCCGCCCGGTGGCCGGCTCGGCGAGGCCGGGCACGTCGAGCGTCACCTCGGCCACCACCCGCGCGTCGGCGCGTGCCACGCCGGGGACCGCCTCGATGCGCGGCAGCAGCGACCGCGGCGCGCGCTTCACGCCTGCGAAGACCTCGGCGAAGCGCTGCCGCTCGTAGTAGGTCTCCTGGGTGAGGCGCAGCGAGCGGAAGGTCGAGAGGTACATGGTGAAGACCATCACGCCGACGGCGATCACCGCGGCGATGGCCAGCGCCTGACTCTTGATCTCCCACAGGTCGCGCAGCAGCTTGCGGTTGAGGGCCTTCACGGTGGATGGGCTCGGCGGCGGCGGCCGGCTACCAGCTCAGGTCGCCGGCCTGGACTTTCTCGCGGTTGACGCGGGAGTCGACGATGCGGCCGTCGGACATCTGCACCACGCGGTCGGCGATGCCGCCGATGGCGGCGTTGTGGGTGATGAGGGCGGTGGTCGTCCCGAGCTCCCGGTTGACGAGCAGGATCGCCTCCAGCACCACGATGCCGGTCTTGATGTCGAGGGCGCCGGTGGGCTCGTCGCAGAGCAGCACGTCGGGCCGCTTGGCGATGGCGCGGGCGATCGCCACCCGCTGCTGCTCGCCGCCGGAGAGCTGCGCCGGGAAGTGGTCGAGGCGATGGCCGAGCCCGACCAGCTCGAGCGCCTCGGCGGGCGGCATCGGGTCGGAGGCGATGTCGGTGACCAGGGCGACGTTCTCGCGCGCGGTGAGCGAGGGGATCAGGTTGTAGAACTGGAAGACGAAGCCGACGTGCTCGCGCCGGTAGCGGGTCAGCTCGCGGTCGCCGGCGGCGGTGAGGTCCTGGTCGCGGTAGTGGATGGTGCCGGCGCTCGGCACGTCGAGCCCGCCGAGCAGGTTGAGCAGCGTCGACTTCCCGCTCCCCGACGGGCCCAAGAGCACCATGAGCTCCGAGTCATAGAGGTCGAGGTCGACGCCCCGCAACGCGTGCACGTCCACCTCCCCCATGTGGTACACCTTCGCGACCCCGCGGGCGACGAACACCGGCTGGCGGTGGACGGGATCGGGAGCGGAGTGGAGCGGCACCGACATGCCGCGATTGTGTCGTATTCGCCCGAGGGAGGCGAACGGATCGGAGTACCGTGACGCCGCCGCCTACTCGTAGACGATGAATCCCGGATTCAGGATGCCGTCGGGGTCGTACTTCTTCTTGGCGGCCTGGATGCGGGGCCACTGGTCGCCGAAGTGGGCGGCCCACTTCTCTTCGCTGTCGAAGGTGATGTAGCCGGAGAGGTAGCGCTTGCCGCCGTAGGCGATGGAGAGCTCGCTGGCCATGTCGAGCTGGCCGAGGGCCATCTCCAGGAACTTCTCGGGGACGCCGGGGAGGATGCCCCAGCCCATCACCATCTCGCCGCCCGGGTGCATGAAGAGGGGCGCTTCGGAGGTGTCGCCGCGGGAGGGCCAGAGCAGGATGTGGCCGCCCGGGCCGAGCGCCTGCGGCGGGAGCTGGGAGAGCGCCAGCTCGATGAACTCCTGCGCCTTGTCCCACGGCAGCACCGTCTCCATCCACGGGTGCGCCATCTGCGAGTAGCCGCTGCGGTCCCAGAGCTGGAACAGCGGCACCAGCCGCTCGCAGAACTCGAGCTGCGTGAACTCGCAGACCTCGAGCGTGCGGTACGGCGAGAACGAGGCGAGCACCGCCGCGTCGTTCGGCTCCTCGTCCTCGTCGAGCTCCTGGGTGACGTGCACCGGGAACATCCAGTAGGCGAAGGTCTGCATGCCGACGCCGATGTCCATGCCGTCGCCGATCTTGCGGGTGCCCTGGAAGCACGGCACGCACCACGACTCGACGGAGTGCACGACGTCGTTGCCCGGCCGCATCGCCCGCTCGACGTCGCGCATCAGGGCGCCGAGGTCGTCGTAGAGCAGGTAGTGCTTGCGCACCCGCGGCTTGCAGCGGCGCAGGCGGAGCTTGGCCTTGGTGATGATGCCGAACTGCGACAGGCCCGAACGCACGACGTCGAAGAGGTCGGCGTTCCGCTCGCGCGAGCACACCACCACCTCGCCGGCGCCGGTCACCACCTCGAGCTCGAGCGCGTTGTCGACCTGCGCGCCGTAGCGGAAGCTGGCGACGCCGAGCCCCGCCACCGACAGCGTGCCGCCGACGGTGACGCCGAGGTTGTTGGTCAGCGTCGGCGGCACCAGGCCCATCGGCACCACCGTGTTGACCAGGTCGCGCCACACCACGCCGCCGTCGCACACCACGGTGAGCGCCTCGGCGTCGATCTCGTGGATCTGCTGCATCGACGAGGTGTCGAGGACGACGCCGCCCTCGGTGGTCGACTGCCCGGTCTGCGTGTGGCCCTGGCCGCGGCCGACGATCGGCACGCCGTGCTCGCGGCACCAGCGCACCAGCTCCGCCACCTCTTCGCCGTTCTTCATCCGCGCCACCGCGCCCGGCATGCGGTGGACCACCTTGCCGTAGTCGGTGACGAAGCGCTTGCGCGTCTCGGCGTCGAGCACGATGCGGTCGCCGAAGCGCTCCTTCAGTCCGTGCAGGGCTCGGGTGTCGGGTGGGGAATGAACGGCCATCGGGCGTCTCCGTCGGAGCGTGGTCCAGGGTGCGGGTGGGGTGGGACGCGGCGCCGCGGGGGCCGGCGCGCCCGGCGTATTGTCCCCGATCGGGCGGCGGGAGGCAAGCCGCGCGCTCAGCGGAAGGGCAGGCCGCCGCCGTCCTCGCCGTCGTCGCCCCCGCCGCCGTGCGGCGCCTCGTGCTCCGTACCGTGGGCGCCCACGGTGCCGAAGCCGGTGCCCAGCCAGGCCAGGATGCCGCCGTGCAGCAACATGGCGTTGTCGAAGCCCTGGCCGCGCAGGTAGTCGAGCGCCTGCGGCTCGCACTCGTCCGCCTCGCAGTAGACGAGGAAGGTCTGGCCGCGCAGGTAGGCGATGTCGCGCAGCAGCTCGTCGAGGTGGGCCAGCGGCACGTTGACGGCGCCGCGGATGTGCCCGTGCTCGCCGTGGAAGTCGGCCGCCGGCCGCAGGTCGAGGACCGGCAGGCTCGGGAAGTCGTGCATCATCTCGAAGGCCACCGGCGCCGTCACCTGGCGGAAGACCTCGCGGCGCGTGACGCCGTCGCGGGTGCCGCAGGCGGCCCCGGCGAGGAGGATCGCCGCGAGGCCGGCGGCGGCGAGCAGCGCCGGGAGCCGCCTCACGCCTCCTCCAGCCCGAAGTCGGAGCGGCTTCGCCACCGAGCGCACGACGACGGGAAACACACGAGGGCGGTCATGGGAGGTGGCGCCGCAACCGACGCCCGCGGGGCAGGCTCGGGGGCGGGCTCACCCCTCGTCGCCGGCGGGCGGCCGCCCCTCCTGGCGCATCGCCCGCTCGACGCTGTCGTAGGTCGGGAACAGGGCGGCCAGCTTCGCCACCTCGAGCAGGCGGGTGATGCGCTCCGACGGGTTGACCAGGATCAGCTTGCGCCGCTGGTCGCCGAAGCGCCCGAGGTAGCCGACCAGCTCGCCGATGCCCGTCGAGTCGATGTAGTTGATGCGCGAGAAGTCGATGATGACGTGGCCCTCGTCGTCGGCCAGCGCGCGGTCGAGGGTCTGGGCGAAGAACTGGGCGCTCTCGCCCAGCTTGATGACACCCTCCACCACCAGCAGGGTGTAGCCGTCGACGTGTCGTTTCTCGACGATCATGGAAGGCCTTGGGAAGGCAGGAACGGCGCCGAGTCTAGCAACCGCGGCGAGGCCGGTCAACGCCGCCGCAGCGCGGCATCCGGGTCCGCGAAGTGCAGCGTGCGCTGCGGGAAGGGGATCTCGATGCCGACGTCGTCGAGGGCGATCTTGGCCAGCTCGGTGAACTCCCACAGCGCCTCGCGCTCCTGGTGCGGATCGCGCAGCCACACCCGCAGCTCGAGGTCGACGCCCGACTCGGCGAGGCGCGTCACCACCACCTCCGGCGCCGGCTCCTGATGGATCAGCGCGTGGCCGTCCACCGCCGCCAGCAGCGCCGAGCGCGCCAGCCGCGTGTCCTCCTTGTAGGCGATCGACACCACCACGGCGAGCCGCAGGTGCGGGTTCGAGGTGTGATTGACGATCTTCTGGTTGATGATCTCGCGGTTGGGCAGGATGGTGTCGAGGCGCTCGACGGTGAGGATGCGCGTCGTGCGCAGGCCGATCTGCTGCACCTTGCCGAAGGTGCCGGCGATGGTGACGTTGTCGCCCACCCGGTAGGGACGGTCGAGCAGGATGGTCAGCCCGGCGACCAGGTTCGACAGGCTCTCCTGGGCGGCGAGGCCGATGGCGAGGCCGGCGATGCCGACGCCGGCGAGCACCGAGCCGACGTTGAAGCCGAGCTGCGCGGCGGCCATGATCAGCGCGAAGGCGACCAGCACGTAGCGCATGAGCCTGCGCGCCATCTGCCCCACCGACGGATCGGCTTGGGAGCGCCGCAGGAAGCCGCCCAACACGCCCGCCAGCAGGCGGAAGAGGATCCAGAAGGCGAACAGGACGAGCAGCGCCTTGACCAGCGCCACCAGCAGCGCCGGGAGCTGGCCGGCGAAGCTCAGCGCCACCGCCCGCAGGTAGCGGTCCCAGGCCGCGGCGGAGAGCGGATCGCCGGCGAAGTCGGGCAGCTCGACCTGCAGCGGCGACGGCTCCGCCGGCGCCTCGGCTGCGCCCTCCTCGCCGGCCTCGGCCTCCTCGCCGCCTTCGCCCCCGCCCTCCTCCGCGGGCTGGGCCTGGCCGGGAAAGGCCGGGCCGGGCGGCTGGGCGGCGGCCGGCGGCGGCGCCAGGGCGAAGAGCGCCGCCACCAGCAACAGGACGGCCTTGGGACGCGGCATCGGAGAAAAGCCTAGCACGCGGCCCGCCGCCGGCCCGGCGGCGGCCCCGGCCGCCGCCGTGGGCCGGAAACCGCGGCGGGGAGGGTATGATCCGCGCCATGAAGGTCGGGGTGGTGGCGGACACGCACGGCTTGCTGCGGCCTCGCGTGACGGAGCTGCTGGCCGGCTGCGACGCCATCCTCCACGCCGGCGACGTCGGCGCGCCGGAGGTGCTCGAGCAGCTCCGCCTGGTGGCGCCGGTGACCGCGGTGCGCGGCAACGTCGACACCGCCGGCGCCCTGGCGCGGCTGCCCGACCGGGTGAGCGGCGTGCTCGGCGGCGGCGACGGGTCGAGCGGCGTGCGCTACCGCATGGTGCACCGCGGCGACGACGTCGAGGAGGGCTGGAGCGACGGCCACGGGCTGGTCGTCTTCGGCCACTCGCACCGGCCTGAGCTCGCATGGCGCGGCTCCTGCTTGCTGCTCAACCCTGGCGCCTGCGGCCCGCGCCGTTTCCGGCTGCCGCTCACCCTGGCGCTGCTCGAGGTGCGGGACGGCCGAGTCGTTCCCGAGCTGCGGGCCGTCGAATAGTTTGCGATACCGTCGCGGAACCAACCAGACCGGAGATCGAGCCTTGACCCATATCGTCCGTCGAGTCGCCGTCCGTCCGCCGGCCGCCGCCCTGGCCGCCGCCCTGCTCGTGGCCGTCCTCCTCCCCGCCGCCGACGCCGGCGCCGCCACGTTCGGCCGCTTCCAGCGCGGCGGCCGCGGCGTCTCCCAGGTGGGCGCCTTCGTGGCGCGCGCCGACGGCCCCGCCGCCGTCTACTACAACCCCGCGGGGCTGACCGAGGTCCCGGGCTTCCAGGTCGAGGCCGGCCTCGACTTCAGCAACGCCACCGACGAGCTCTCCGACGCCTCCGGCACCTACCGCGCCGACCACTCGATCCAGTTCCCGCCCTACCTCTACCTGAGCTGGAGCGACCCCGAGCGCAGCGGCGACTGGGCGCTCGGCATCGGCATCGACACGCCGCACTGGTACCGCGCCGACTGGGACCCGGTGTTCTTCCCGCTGCGCTTCTCGACGCGGCTCAACGATGTCGAGGTCTGGGAGGTGCACCCGGTCCTCGCCTATCGGGTGAGCGACGGCTGGAGCTTCGGCGGCGGCCTGCGCTACCAGATCGGCAGCGCCACCTGGGGGCGCAACCACCAGCTCGCGATCGCCGCCACGCCCGACGGCCCCTTCTTCCCCTTCGAGTACACCGCCGACGCCGACGCCGACGTCGACGGCTACGGCTTCGACGCCGGCGTCCAGTACCGTTCGACGCTGTGGGGCTTCGGCGCCGTCTACCGCAGCGAGGTGGAGCTCGAGGGCGACGGCGAGCTCGACCTCGGACTGCGCGACCCGCCGGCGGACCCGAGCCTGGTGCCCAGTGCCGAAGGCGTCATCCGCCGCGTGCCGCGCGGCTTCGACACGCGCTTCGACTCGCCGCGCGAGGTCGCCGCCGGCCTCTGGTTCGCCCCCTACCCGGAGCTGCGCTTCGAGGTCGACGCCGCGCTGGTGGCGTGGTCCGACGCCGCGCACTCGGTGTCGCGCTCCTTCATGAACGTCGGCCCCGGCTTCACCCGCTCGACCGTCGACCTCCACGGCGGCTGGGACGACACGGTGTCGGTGCGGCTCGGCGTCGAGGGCGACCTCGGCGACTTCATGGCGCTCTCCGGCGGCGTCGCCTGGGAGCCGTCGCCGGTGCCCGACGGACGGGTCGACCCGGCGTGGCCGCGCGGCGACGCCATCGTCTACGCGCTGGGCATGAGCTTCAACTACGAGCGGGTGTCGTTCGACCTCGGCTACTCGTTCCACGACCACGACGGGCTCGGAGCGGCGACCCCCGCCGGCCGCGGCACCTTCTCGAGCGAAGAGCAGGCGTGGAGCGCCTCGGCCCGCTGGCGCTTCTAGGCGGCGGGCTCAGGCGCCGACCAGCTCGGGCTGGCGGGCGAACATGCCGGGGGTGTAGGCGGTGATGCGGCCGGTGAACGCCGAGGCGGCGACGGTGAGCGGCGACGCCAGGTAGAGGCGGCCGGGGCCGGAGCGGCCCTTGTAGTTGCGGTTGATTGCCGACACGGTGACCTGATCGGAGTCCTCGGAGACGCCGGGGCCGCAGCCGATGCAGGCGCCGCAGCCGGGCTGGATGAGGCGCACGCCGGCGCGCTCGAAGGTCTCGATCATCCCCTTCTTCCGGCAGTACTCCTCCACCGCCGCCGAGCCGAACTGGATCAGGAAGCGCACCCCGGGCGCCACCGTGCGGTCGGCGGCGAGCGCGTCGGCCACCACCCGGTGGTAGAAGTCGAGGTCGTCGATCTTGCCGGCGGTGCACGAGCCGCCGTACGCGATGTCGATCTCGACGTCGCCGATCTCGTCGACCCAGGCGCCGTTCGTCGGGTCGGAGGGGATGCCGTGGTCGGGGTCGCCGGGGTGGGCGACCATCGGCCGCATGCGCGACAGGTCGATGCGGTGGACGCCGCCGGCGTACTCGGCGCCGGGGTCCGGCGCCACCGCGCGCGCCCGCATCGCCTCGACGTCCGCCCCGGGGCGCCACTCCTCGAGCCAGCGGAAGGTCTCGTCGTCGGCCACCACGATGGCGGTGCGCGCCGAGCACTCGGTGGCCATGTTGGTGAGCGTCGCCCGCTCGTCCATCGACAGTGAGGCGACGCCGGGGCCGGTGAACTCCATCACCCGGTTCAAGGTGAGCTGCGGCCGCGCGTACTCGAGCAGGATATAGAGCATCAGGTCCTTGGCCGTCGTCTCCGGCGGCAGCTCGCCGCTGAGCTCGAAGCGGATCGACTCCGGCACCTCGACCATGGTGAAGCCCGAGTGCACCAGGTTGGCGTACTCGGTGGCGCCGACGCCCCAGGCCAGCGCGTTGTTGACGCCGCCCATGCAGGTGTGGCTGTCGGTGGCCTGGATGAACTGCCCCGGCTCGATCAGGTACTCGCGCGCCACCTCGTGGCAGATGCCCGGCGACACCCGGTCGCGGGCCGAGAAGTCCTGCGCGCCGGTGTGGCGCTGGAAGTCGCGCTGCAGGTCGCGCAGGGTGTCGATCTTGTCGGTGAAGGCGCGCATCTTCGGCACGTCGTCGGCGTAGATCAGGTGGTCCTCGAAGACCGCGAAGCGCTCCGGGTCCTGGATCGTGTAGCCGGGCCCGTACTCCTGCTCGAGGAAGTAGTGGACCTGGGCGGTGGTGAACTCGTGCGAGTAGCCGCCGTCGACGCGCACCACCACCGCGTCGCCGGGCTTGACGAAGCGCTCCCCGGCCTCGCCAACCGTCAGCAGGTGGCGGGCGAGGAGCTTCTCGGCCATGGTCATCGGCCGCGGCCCGGTGTCGGCCCGCGGCAGCTCGACCTCGCCGGCCTCGAGCGCCTTCGAGAACGGGAACAGCCCGCCGTGCTCGACCACCAGCCGGGTGATCGGGTCGAGGCCCTGGCAGAACTCCGCGAGCGGTACGCCCTCGCCGGTCTCGAGGCGGCGCAGCGTGGCGTGGTCGGCCATCAGTACGCCCTGGTTGACGTTGTTGCGGGCGTGGATGGGGGCGAAGGAGGCGGCGACGGCGATGCGGATGCCGCACCACTTCTCGGCCTGCGACGCCGTCTCGCGCGACGAGCCGACCCCCTTGCGGAAGCCGGAGACGATCACCTCGAAGCCGCCGTCGCGCAGCGCGTCGCGCGGGAAGATGCGCCGCCCGTCGACGATCAGCCCGGCGTAGGCGTCGCGCGCGATGTCCTCCGGCCGGTGCGAGAAGCACACCCAGGCGGGCGTCATGGCGTCGGTGTTGATGTCGTCGAGCAGGTCGTCGACGGTGAGCTCCGCCATGGTGAGGTCGAGCTCCCCGGCGAGCTGCCGGCGGATCAGCTCCGGGTCCTTGGTGAGGTAGAGGATCCGCTTGCCGGGGGTGAGGCGGACGATGTCGGGGGGTTTGGTGGAGGGCGGCCCGGGAGCAGTCATCGAAGAGTCAGTCTACCACCCGGCCCGACGGTACGAATCTGTAACGGTACAGATCCGTACCGGCCAGGCGCGGCTCTCAGCCGCCCTCCTCCGGCGTCTCCGGGTCCCACTCGACGCCGGGCTCCATGATCCAGCCGGCGCCGCCGTAGGCGGGGAGCATGGCGAAGCCGGCGAGGGCGAAGTGGCGGTCGAAGGTGAAGGCGCGGGTGAGGCCGTGGTGGCGCATCAGCACGAAGGAGACGCAGTCGGCGAAGCTGACGCGCTGGTCGGCGTAGCGCTTCATCAGGTCGAGCGCGGCGACCTCGTCCTCCTCGCTCGGGCGTAGCACCACGGCACGCTCGGAACGGTAGATGGTGTGCGCGCGGGCGGCGGCGAAGCCGTGGCCGGCGCGGCGGGCCAGCAGGGTGAACGCCTCCGACAGCACCAGGTTGCTGGTGAACCAGCGGCCGCCGCGGCGCTGCAGCTCGCGCCAGCCTTCGAGGGCCTCCTCGTGCAGGCCGTCCTGGGTCAGATAGCGGGCGACGAAGGCGCCGGTGTCGACGAAGATCACCCGCCGGTCCGGTCGTAGAGGTAGCGGTCGTGGTGGCGGGCGAGGTCGGGCTCGCCGGCGCCGGTCCACACCGCGTCGTCGGCGAAGAAGGGGTCGTCGCCGGCATCCGGCATCGACGCCTCGAGCCGTGCCTCGAGCGCCTGGCGGAGGAGCTCGCCGAGGGAGATCCCCTCCTGACGCGCCCGCTCGTGGGCGCGCGCCTTGAGCGGCTCGGGGAGCATCAGGCTGGTGCGTTTCATCGTCATCGGCCTCCGGTCCCGGAGTCTAGCACATGCATCATGATGTCGCCATAACCCTGCTCGCTTCGCGAGAGGAACGACGCGGCTGATCCGCCGGCGGGGAGTAGCCTCCCGCTGCGCTCAGGCGAACCACGCCGCCAGCCGCCGCGCCACCTCGTCGGCGGCGTCGAGCGGCAGGAAGTGGCCGGCGTCGAGCTCCTCCGCCCGCCCCTGCCGCACGGCGGCGGCGGTGCGCGCCGCGTAGCCGCCCGGGATCACCCGGTCGCGGCGGCCCTGGAGCACCAGCGTCGGCGCCTCGAGGTCGGCCAGCAGGGCCGCGGTGCGCCCCAGCAGCTCCCGCGGCTCGCCCCAGCGCACGAGGTGGAGGAAGCGGCGCGCGCCGCCCGGCCCGCGGAAGGGGCGCCCGAAGCCGGCGACGATCTCGTCCACCTCCGGCCCCGCCGCCTCCACCGCCCGCCGCAGCCCGCCGCGCCAGACCAGCGCCAGGAGCGGCGGCGCCAGCAGCTCGCCGAGCCCCCGCCGGCGCAGCCAGCGGAAGGGCCACGGCGGCTCGAAGTCGGGGAACACCGGCGGCGACAGGAGGGCCAGGCGGTCGACCCGGCCGGCATGGACGGCGGCGTAGTGCACCGCCACCGTCGCCCCCGCGTCGTGGCCGGCGACCGACCAGCGCTCGACGCCGGCAGCGCGGCGCACCGCCTCGAGCCCGGCGAGCAGCGGCGCCGGCTCGCGCAGGCCGCTCGCCAGCGGCGGCGTGTCGCCGAAGCCCGGCAGGTCGACGGCGACGACGCGGAAGCGCTCTGCGAGCCGCCGCGCCACCGGCCGCCACAGGTGGCGCGAGGTGGGCATGCCGTGGAGCAGCAGCACCGCCGGACCGCGGCCCGTCACCTCGTGGGCGAAGGTCACGCCGGATCGGAGGCGGCCCGCGGCGGCCGGCGCGGCCGCCAGCGCCAGGCCAGCCGCCCGGCCAGCGACCACGCCGCCACCCACGGCCCGACGGCGCCGAGGGCGAGGGCGAAGGCGGCGACGGCGGGCCAGCGCCGCGGCTCGAAGCGGGTGTGGAAGGCGTTGGCGAGATAGCCGAACACCGAGTAGACGCGCATCGCCGCCTCCGGCCCCAGGCCCCAGCGCACCGGCCAGCGGTAGACGGTGCCCTCGATGGCGCGATTGTAGGCCACCGCCATCGAGCGCACCGCCAGGTCGTAGGTGCGGCGCTGCAGCGGCCCGAGCCGGCGGCGGCCGCGGGTGCGCGCGGCGAGCACCAGGCGCGCCACGGCACGGCCGTGGCGCAGCGCCGCGGTGACGCCGTTCGAGGTCAGCGGGTCCGGCACCGCCGCCGCCTCGCCGGCCAGGAACCAGTTGTCGCCGCAGGCGCGGCGGCTGGCGCACGGCACGTAGCCGGTGCTGTGGAGCACCCACTCCGGCTGCTCGCGCGCCCACGCGGCGAGGCGCGGGAAGCGGGCCAGGCGGCGGGCCAGCACGTCGCGCACCTCGCCGCCGCCGCGCCGCTCGGCGCGCACGACGTCGGCGTCGACGACGCAGCCGACGCTCACCCGCCGCGGGCGGATCGGGATCTCCCAGGTCCACTCCAGGTAGCGGTCGCCGGAGGAATCGACGTGGAAGGTGGTGCCCTCGTGGCCGTGGCCGCCGGTCTCGAAGTGGGTCCACAGGCTGACCTTGGGCGGGCCGAGCGGGTCGGACGGCACGCCGAAGCGGCGGCCGAGCAGCCGGCAGCCGCGGCCGGAGGAGTCGACGAACCAGGCGGCGGCGAGGCGGCGGCCCGAGGCGGTGGTCACCGCCGCCACCCGGTCGCCGTCGGTCGCCACCTCGCGCGCCCGCTCCCACACGAAGTCGACGCCGGCGCGGCACGCGGCGTCCCACAGGCGGCGGTCCATCTCCTCGCGGTCGGCGTGCAGGGTGAGGACGCCGAAGCGCAGCGGGAAGCGGTCCACCCACGCCGGCGGGTTGGCCACAGCCGGCCGCTCCCCCGCCGACTCCAGCCGGATGCCGCGCTTGACCACCGCCGCCCCGTCGTCGACCAGCGCGCGCCAGGGGACGCCGAGCTCGTCGAGCAGCCGCGGCGCCGACCAGTCGAGCGACTCGCCGACGCGGTCGCGGGGGAAGGGGTCGGGATCGAGGCAGGTGACGGCGAGGCCGGCGCGCGCGAGGTGGATGGCCGCCGCCATGCCGGCGAGGCCGGCGCCGAGCACTACGACGTCCGGCGGCGCGTCCGGCGGCGCGCACGACGACGGCCGCGGCGCTGCGCCCGCCCCCGCCCCGACGGCCTCCGCTGCGGCTGTTCGGACCATGCTCTCCGCCACCGCCGGCCGCACGGGCGCCGACGATCCGTAGGTACAGCCTGCTGATTCACCAGATTCGCGTCTACGGTATCACATCGGAAGCGTCCTCGGCGATCGGGAATCCCGCTCCGCCGCCGGCCGTTGCCAGCTCTCGTGGCCAACCTCCTCTCGCAGCGCGACGCCGCCGCCCCGCCCGCCGCCGGCGACGCGCCGGCGCGGCGGCAGGCCGGGCACGGCCGCCCGTCGCTCGCCGCCCACCTGCCCGCGCCGGGGACGGCGGCGCCGGACGAGGTCCTGTCGCGCTTCCTCGACTGGGTGGCGGAGACCGGCCTCGAGCCCTACCCGGCGCAGGAGGAGGCGCTGCTCGAGCTGATGGCCGGCAAGCACGTCATCCTCAACACACCCACCGGCTCGGGCAAGTCGCTGGTCGCGCTGGCGCTGCACTTCAAGGCGCTGGCCGAGGGGCGCGCCTGCTTCTACACGTCGCCGATCAAGGCGCTGGCGAGCGAGAAGTTCTTCTCGCTGTGCGAGGACCTCGGGCCGGAGCGGGTCGGCATGCTCACCGGCGACGCGTCGATCAACCCAGGGGCGCCGATCGTCTGCTGCACCGCCGAGGTGCTGTCGAACATGGCGCTGCGCCACGGCGCCGACCTCGACGTGCCCTACGTGGTGATGGACGAGTTCCACTACTACGCCGACCCGGAGCGCGGCGTCGCCTGGCAGGTGCCGCTGGTCACCCTGCCCGACACCCGTTTCCTGCTCATGTCGGCCACCCTCGGCGACGTCTCGGCCATCGCCGCGGCGCTCGCGCGCGACACCGGCGCCGAGGTCGCCGTGGTGCGCTCGGCCGAACGCCCGGTGCCGCTCGACTTCGAGTACCGCGAGACGCCGCTGCACGAGACCGTCGAGGAGCTGGTGGCGGGCGGCCGGGCGCCGATCTACGTCGTCAACTTCACCCGCCGCGAGTGCGCCGAGCGCGCCCAGGCGCTGACCTCGATGAAGCTCACAGGCCGCGACGAGAAGCAGGCGATCGCCGAGGCGGTGGGCGCCTTCCGCTTCGACTCGCCGTACGGCAAGGAGTTCCGCCGCTTCATCAGCTTCGGCATCGGCGTCCACCACGCCGGGCTGCTGCCCAAGTACCGGCTGCTCGTCGAGCAGCTCGCGCAGCAGGGCCTGCTGAAGGTGATCTCCGGCACCGACACGCTGGGGGTCGGCGTCAACATCCCGATCCGCACCGTGCTGTTCACCCGCCTGTCGAAGTTCGACGGCCGCAAGGTGGGCATCCTGAGCGTGCGCGACTTCCAGCAGATCGCCGGCCGTGCCGGGCGCAAGGGCTTCGACGACCGCGGCAGCGTCGTCGCCCAGGCGCCGGAGCACGTCATCGAGAACAAGCGGCTGGCGGAGAAGGCCGCCGGCGACACCAAGAAGCGCAAGAAGATGGTCAAGAAGTCGCCGCGGCCGGGCGACGTGCCGTGGGACGAGGAGACCTTCCGCGGCCTCGTGCGCCGGCCGCCGGAGACGCTGGAGTCGCGCTTCCGGCTGACCCACGGCATGGTGCTCGACCTGCTGCAGCGCGACGCCGTCCTCGACGACCCGGCGAGCCGCAACTTCGCCTCGCTGCGCCGGCTGGTCGAGCGCTGCCACGAGGACCCCGCCACCCGGCAGCGCCTGCTGTCGGAGGCCGCCGTGCTGGTGCGCGCGCTCCACCGCGCCGGCATCGTGCGCATGGTTCGAGACGTCCGCGGCGGCTACCTGTGGCTGACCGTCGACCCCGGCCTGCAGATCGACTTCTCGCTGCACCACACGCTGTCGCTCTTCCTCGTCGGGCTGCTGGCGCTGCTCGACCCCGAGGACCCGGAGTACGCGCTCGACGTGGTCACCGCCGTCGAGGCGATCCTCGAGGACCCGGCGGTGGTGCTGCGCCAGCAGGCCGACAAGGAGAAGACGCGTCTCCTGGCCGAGCTCAAGGAGCAGGACGTGCCCTACGAGGAGCGCGTCGAGCGCCTGAAGCAGGTCAGCCACCCGAAGCCGAAGGCCGACTTCCTCTACGGCACCTTCGAGGGCTTCCGCGACCTCCACCCGTGGGTGGGCAGCCGGGACATCCGGCCGAAGGCGGTGGGGCGCGAGCTCTACGAGCGCTACATGAGCTTCGCCGACTTCGTGCGCGAGTACGGCCTGCAGCGCGAGGAGGGGGTGCTGTTGCGCTACCTCTCGCAGCTCTACAAGACGCTGGAGCAGAACGTGCCCGAGGCGGCGCGTACGCCGGACCTGCTCGACGCGCTGGCCTTCTTCCGCACCCTGGTCGAGCGCGTCGACTCGAGCCTGCTCGAGGAGTGGGAGAGCCTGCTGTCGCCGCAGGAGGCCGGCGCCGAGGAGGCGGCGGCCGCCTCGGCGCGGGCGCGCGAGGCCGAGGCGGCGCGCCGCGAGCGGCCGGTGGCGGTGCTGCTGCGCGACCCGCGGGCCTTCGCGGCGCGGGTCCGTGCCGAGCTCCACAACCTCGTTCGCGCCCTCGCCCGCCGCGACTGGGAGGAGGCGGCGGCGAGCGTGCGCCACGTCCCCGGCGCGCCGCAGCCGTGGACCGCGGAGCGCTTCGAGGCGGCGCTGGCGCCCTACCTCGAGGAGTACGGCGAGCTCCCCTTCGGTCCCGAGGCGCGCCGCCACGTCCACACCCGCGTCGAGGAGCAGGACGTCGAGGAGGGCGGCCGCCGACGCTGGCGGGTCAGCCAGGTACTGCTCGACCCGCAGGGCGACCACCTGTGGCACGTCCTCGGCACCGTCGCCCTCGACCCGGACGACCCTCTCGACGGCCCCCTCGTCGAGGTCCTCCACGTCGGCACCTGACCGCCGCGGATCAGGCGTCCCGACCCCGCCGGTCGCCGCCGCCGCCGCGGCGGCCGCCGCCGCGCCGCCCGCGCCGGGACCGACACGGAGCGCGACGTGCCGACCGCGAGGTGCGACGGTTTCAACGCTGCGCAACTCAAGTTGCCTCGGCCGTCACCACAGGTCGTGTCTGGCGCAAACTGGGTTGAACCACGCAAACACCTGTAAACAATACGCTTACGTTGTCTCCCGAATGAAGCTCTGCTAGCTTGCCGACATGCTGGAAGCACGGGACGTGGGTCGCGCCATGGAGCGCTTGCGCGGGGACCGCACCCAGCGCTCGGTGGCCGGACGGGCGGGGATCAACCGCTCCTCGTGGAGCAGCTACGAGGCCGGCCGCCGCATGCCGACGGCGGAGACCTGGAGCAGGATCGTCGCCGGCCTGGAGACCACCATGGAGCAGTTCGACCGCGCCGTGCAGCGGGCCTGGGCCGAGCGCAACGCCGAGCCCGAGAGCGGACCGGCGCCCGGTCCGGAGACGGCCGCGCCGCCGGCAGGCGAGCACCTCCAGATTTCCGCCGAGGAGGCGCTCGAGCTGGTGGCCTGCTCGGGGCGCCTGCAGGACCTCGGCAAGCGGCTGCTCGACCGCCTCGGTCCGCGGCCGCCGCTGCGCCTGTGAGCCCATGGCGCCGCTTGCCGCCCGCCCGCCGCCGCGGCTAACCTTGCCGCCATGCCCGCCCCGCTCGCCGACGGCGACCTCCTCGCCCGCCTGGTCGCCTTCGACACCACGTCCCGCAACAGCAACCGCGGGCTCGCCGGCTTCCTCGCCGACTACCTCGACGGCCGCGGCGTCGCCATCGCCGAGAACCCCTCGGCGGACGGCACCAAGGCCAACCTGCTGGTGCGCGTCGGGCCACCGGCGGACGGCGCGGAGCGCCGCGGGCTGGTGCTCTCCGGCCACATGGACGTGGTGCCGGCGCTCGAGGAGGGCTGGGAGAGCGACCCCTTCACCCTCACCGATCGCGGCGACCGCTGGGTGGCGCGCGGCAGCGCCGACATGAAGGGCTTCGTCGCACTCGCCGCCAACGTCG
>CAZLBJ010000578.1:0-7192 GCA_964557755.1 uncultured Thermoanaerobaculia bacterium | reverse complement strand
GAGATCGGCTGGCCGCGGTCCTTCGCCGGGTCCGACGGCCAGGCCATGGCGACGAAGGTCTGCCACGAGAAGTTGTCGAAGAACGGCCGCGCCTCGGTGGGGCTCTGCGGATTGCCCTGGGCGCTGCACTCCGGGTCCTTCTGAGTCAGGCAAGGGACGTCCTCGGGCAGGTCGCCGCCGAGCAGCGGCGGAACGGGGAACGGCTCGCCGCTGCAGCCGGGGGCGGCGGCGGTGTCCTGCGCCGCGGTGGCGTCGGGGGCCGCGGCCTCGCTCGGCGGCGGCTCCTCCTGCTGCGCCGCGAGCGGCGGCGCGCCGGCCCACAGCGCGGCGGCAGCGATCGTGACGAGACAGGCGACTGCGACGGCGATGCTGCAGATCCTCATGGCGCACTCCTCATGACGCGCTCCTCAAGCCGCGGCGGCTCCGTGGCGACCGCAAGGGCGACCGCATGCAAGTATTCGCGTGATTCTTGGCGCATGCTAGCATGCCCCCGACTTTCGACCATCGTGCTCGCAGCAGGGTGACCGCCGGCGGCGGAGCGTTTCGCGCGTAACGGACCGCGGCGGCCGGTCACGTTCGGGATGAGGAGGGAGCCCATGAAGAGCGACCAGGGGGCGGCGCCGTCGGACTGGTGGATGTACCACGGCGACCCGCAGCACACCGGGCACGCCACCGGCAGCGCCATCACCACCGCCAACGTCGGCACGCTGGCGGTGCTTCACGAGCTCGACCTCGACGGGCCGGTGCTCAGCGTGCCGGCGATCGTCGGCGGCTTCGTCTACGTCGGCGTCGCCAACAGCCACGCCGTCCCGGCGTCGAACGGAGGCAGCTTCTACAAGATCGCCCTCGACAGCGGCGAGATCGTCGCCCGCTTCGAGTGGCGGACGCCGCTCGGGCAGCGCGACAGCCACGGCTTCTGCGGCATGGGCTGCACGCCGGCGGTGACCGGCGGCCGGGTGTTCTTCAGCGCCTTCGACGGCAAGGTCTACTGCCTGTCGGCCGAGGACCTCGCCGAACAGTGGGTGCTCGACCTGCGCTACGCCGACCTGGCGATGAACCAACCGGTGACCAACGTCGGCGGCGACGGCGTCTACCCGCCCGCCGCCGGCTGGTCGTCGCCGGTGGTGGTCGGCGACAAGGTCTACGTCGGCATCGGCGAGGGCGAGAACCCGTTCCTCTACAGCTTCGTCTACTGCCTGGAGGCGGCGACCGGCCGCGTGGCTTGGATCTTCTGCACCAACCAGTACGAGACCGGCGTGCCCAACGAGGTGAACCACCTGCCGGCGCACGTGCTGAAGGACGGCGTGCCGCCCGGCTTCACCAAAGTCGACAAGGTGCCGATCACCCTCGGCTGCTCGGTGTGGTCGTCGATCGCCTACGACGACGCCACCGGGCGCCTGTTCTGCGCCACCGGCAACGCGGTGCCGGACGGGCCGCTGCCGTCGCCCGGCTGGTCGAACGGGGTGCTGGCGCTCGACGCGGCGAGCGGCGGGTTCCGCGGCTTCTGGCAGGTGCCGGCGTACAGCAACTACCGGCCGTCGGACTTCGACGTCGACGTCGGCGGCTCGCCGATGGTCTTCGGCTCGACGGTGGCGGTGGCGTGCAAGAACGGCGGCTTCTTCCTCCTCGACGCGCCGACCCTGACGCTGACCGGCTGGCGGCAGATGCTGCCGCACACCAACGACGGGCTGCAGATCCCGAACGTCGACCCGCACCCCGCCACCGAGGAGCCGAACCCGCGGCTGAGCAACGAGGAGTCGAACGTCACCATCGGCGAGAACTACTTCGGCAGCTACTCGACGCCGGCCATCCACCCGCAGAGCGGCACGGCCTTCGTGGGCGTCGGCGGCAACAACTACCACACGGGCTTCGCCGGCATCGACTACCTGACGACGCCGTTCATGCGCGCCATCTCGACCGGCACGCTGGCCGACGCCTGGCCGCTGGACGACCACGACCCGAAGCGCTACGCGCAGGCCATCCCGCCGATGTACACCACCGCCGCCGAGGCGGCGCTGTCGTCGCCGGCGGTGGTCAACGACGTGGTGTTCTGCTCGACGTCGCGCATCGCCGTCTACGCCTTCGACGTCGCCAGCGGCAAGAGCCTGTGGAGCGACGTCCTCGGCGAGCCCACCGGCGGCCTGCAGGGCGGCTACGGCTACTGCATGGGGCCGGCGGTGAGCGGGAACTACGTCGTGGCCGGGGCGCTGGTCTACGGCCGCCAGGGCGGCCTGCTGCGCATCTACACGCTGCCGGCGCCGGCGGCCGCCACCGCCGGCGCTGCGCCCGCCGCCTCCGAGGCCGAGGCCGCCGAGGCCCCGAAGGACGCCGCCGGCGACAAGGCGGGCGGCAAGAACAAGCCGAAGGCGCTGTGGCCGCGCGGCACCGGGGGCGGCGGTACGACCGGCGGCGGTGCGGCGGGCTCCGGCGGAGGCGGCGCAGCCGGGGGCGGCGAGGGCGGCTGACGTGCTCGCGCTCCTCACCCTGGCCGTGCTCGTCGGCCTCGACAACCTGCAGGTCTCCGCCGCCCTCGGGCTGGTGGACATGCCGGCGGCGCGGCGGCTGCGCCTGGCGGTCGCCTTCGGCCTCTGCGAGGGGCTGATGCCGCTCGCGGGACTGGCGCTCGGCCACGGCCTGCTGCGCACGCTGGGGCCGTGGCCGGAGCGCGTCGAGGCGGTGGTGCTGCTGGTCTGCGGCGGCGCCATCCTCGCCCTCGCGCTGCGCGACCCCGGGCCGCCGCGCCGCGCCGCCGGCGACCGCCGCTGGCTGCTCTACGGCCTGCCGCTGTCGCTGTCGCTGGACAACCTGCTGGCCGGCGTCGCGCTCGGCGCCACCGGCTCGCCGCTGGTGCTGTCGGCGCTGGTGATCGGCGCCGTCTCCACCGCCCTGTGCTTCGCCGGCCTGTTCGGCGCCGCCCGGCTGGCGCGCTGGCTGCCGGGCGAGGCCGGGGTGTGGAGCGGCGCCTTCCTGGTGCTGCTCGGCCTGTGGCGCGGCTGGAGCGGGGGCGCCTGATGGCGGCGGCCCGGCTCGAGCGCGTGGCCGGCGGGCTCCACTTCCCCACCAGTCTCGCTTTCGACGGCGACGGCGGCCTGTGGGTGGCCGAGTCGGGCCTGCCGTTCGCCGGCGCGCCGCCGGGCGGGCGGGTGCTGCGCCGGCGGGCGGCGGGCGACTGGACCGCGGTGGCCGAGGGGCTGCGGGCGCCGGTCAACGGCCTCACCTGGGAATCCAGCGGGCCGGGGGACGGGACCTTCCTGCTCGCCGAGGGCGGCGCGCCGGGGCGCATCAGCCGCCTCGCCACCGGCGGCCGGCGCACGACGCTGGTCGACGGCCTGCCCGGGGCCGGCAACTACCACACCAACATGGCGGTGGCCGGACCCGACGGTTGGATCTACTTCGCCGTCGGGGCGATGACCAACTCCGGCGTCGTCGGCCTCGACGGCTCGGAGCTCGCCTGGCTGCGCAAGGTCGGCCACTCGTGGGACGTGCCGGGCTGGGACGTGGTGCTCGCCGGCGTCGACTTCACCACGCCGGCGGCGCCGGGCGCCGCGGAGACGGCGACCACCGGCGCCTTCGTCCCCTTCGGCACCGCCACGCGCCCCGGCCAGCGGGTGCCGGCCGGATTGCCGTGCACCGCCGCGGTGCTGCGCTGCCGCCCGGACGGCGGCGAACTGGCGCTGCACGCCTGGGGGCTGCGCAACGCCTACGGTCTCGCCTTCGCGCCGGACGGGCGCCTCCTGGCCACCGACCAGGGCGCCGACGAGCGCGGCAGCCGGCCGATCGCCGAGGCGCCGGAGCTGCTGTGGGAGGTGCGCGCCGGCGCCTGGTACGGCTGGCCGGACTTCGTGGGCGGCGTGCCGGTGACCGACCCGCGCTTCCGCAGCAGGCGCAGCCCGGCGGCGCTCGACTTCGCGCTGGCGAGCCACGATTCCCTGCCGCCGCCCGAGCGCCCGCTCGCCACGCTGCCGGTGCACGGCGCCGCCACCAAGCTCGACTTCGCGCCGCCGGGCACCGCCTGCGCCGGCCAGCCGCTGGTGGCGCTGTTCGGCGACGAGCGGCCGATGACGGCGCCGCCCGGCCCGCGCAGCGGCCGCCGCGTGGTGCGCGTCGACCTCGCCGCCGGCGGCGCGCTGCACACCGTCGCCGCCGCGCCGCTCGAGCGCCCGATCGACGTCCGCGTCGGCCCGGGCGGCGAGTGGCTCTACGTCCTCGACTTCGGCGCCTTCGAGATGGAGGCCGGCGGCGGCGTGCGGGCGCGTGCCGGCAGCGGCGCCGTGTGGCGGCTCCCGATCTCCGAACTCGATTCTCCAAAGGAGCGAGCATGACGACCCCCAGCTTCGAGCAGAACATCATGCCGGTGCTCAAGCAATACAATGCGCAGATGGTCTGGCGGTTCGACCTCACCCGCTACGAGGACGTCAAGGTGAACGCGCCGATCATCCTCGAGCGCATCCGCAGCACCGACGACGGCGAGCGCATGCCGCCGCCGCCCTTTCCCGCCTTCGGCAGCGACTTCGTCGAGCTGTTCGAGCAGTGGGTGAAGGCCGGCTTCCCGCCGTGAAGCCGGGCGCGGCCCTGCTGGCAGCTCTGCTGCTCGCCGCCGCCGGCGCCGCGGCAACGGCCCAGGAACCGGATACCGGCGATGAGGCCGCGCAGGAGGCCCCCGAACACACCTTCTACGGCACCGCCACCGTGCGCGAGCGGCCGGTCGAGTCGGCGACGGCCACCGTCACCGTGCTGCCCGGCGAGGCGGCGGAGGACGCGGCGGCGCTGTCGCTCGTCGAGGTGCTG
The DNA here is from genome assembly GCA_964557755.1 of uncultured Thermoanaerobaculia bacterium. Classification (GTDB taxonomy): domain Bacteria; phylum Acidobacteriota; class Thermoanaerobaculia; order Multivoradales; family JBCCEF01; genus CAZLBJ01. Next base: position 2,404 of record CAZLBJ010000578.1, on the reverse strand, counting down.
CCGTTCGTGCCGGGGCTCACGCTGACCACCGGCGGCACCCGCGGCGGGCTGACGGCGGTGCAGCTCCGCGGCGGCGACCCCAACTTCACGCGCGTCCTGGTCGACGGCGTGCCGGTCAACGACGGCACCTACCAGGTCGGCGAGGTATTCGACGTCGGGGCGCTGCCGGCGGACGGCGTCGCGCGCGTCGAGGTGGTGCGCGGGCCGCTGTCGGCGCACTACGGCTCGACCGGCCTGGCCGGCGCGCTGCAGGTGGTGACGCGGCTCGGCGACGGGCCGCCGGCCGGCACACTGTCGCTGGCCGCCGGCGACGCCGACCTGCGCCGCGCCGCCGCCTCGCTCGGTGCCGGCGGCGACGCCGCGCGCTGGTTCGTCGCCGCCGTCGGCGAAGAGGAGGCGGAGCGCATCGCCGGCGAGCGCTGGCAGCTCGCCCACCTCCAGGGCCGCGGCAGCTTCGGCCTCGGCACCCGCACCGACCTCGAGGTGGCCGGCCGCGCCGCCGCCTGGGAAGCCGACGACTATCCCGACGCCTCCGGCGGCCCCGTCTTCGGCACTGGCGAGCTGCGCCACGCCGAGCACGAGGAGGCGGGGCTGGGCGTGCGCCTCCTCCACCGCCCGGACGCGGGCACGCTGCACCGCCTCGACCTCGCCCTCTACCGCCACGACCTCGACCGCGACAGTCCCGCGGTGGCGCCGCTAGTGCCGCCGTCCGTCGAGTCCACCCGCTTCACCCGCACCCGCCTCGGCTGGGCGTCGAGCGTCGAGCCGCGCGACGGCTGGACGCTGAGCGCCGGCGCCGACGTCGAGCGCGAGGAGGGGGAGAACGACAGCGTGCTCCTGCTGCCGCCCTTCCTGGGCGGCGAGGTGGCCGGCGACTACCGGCTCGAGCGCACCTCCGCCGGTGCCTACGGCGAGGCGGTGGGCCGCCGCGGCAGCCTGACGCTGGAGGCCGGCCTGCGCCTCGACGCGCAGGAGGACGTCTCCGAGCAGTGGAGCCCGCGCCTGGGCGCCGCCTGGCAGGTGCGCGAGGCCACCCGCCTGCGCGGTTCGGTGGGCCGCGCCTTCAAGCTGCCGAGCTTCTTCGCCCTCGCCAGCCCGCCGGCGCTAGGCGGCAACCCGGCGCTGGCGCCGGAGGTGATGGTGGGCGGCGACCTCGGCGTCGAGCACGACCTCGCGGCGCTCGGCGCCACCGTCCGCGTCACCGGATTCGTGCAGCGCTTCGAGGACCTGGTGGACTTCGACTTCGACACCTTCACCCACGTCAACCGCGCCACGGTCGACGCCCGCGGCGTCGAGGCGGCGCTCGACTTCGCGCCGCGGCGGCGGTGGACGGCGGCGGCGGCGGCCACCTGGCAGGAGGTGGAGGACCGCGCCACCGGCGACCCGCTACGCCACCGGCCGCGCTGGTCGGGCGCGGTGCGCGCCGGCTGGCGCGCCGCGGCGGCGCTCGACTTGCACGCCGACCTGCGCTTCGCATCCTCCAGCGCCGACGAGCAGATCCCGGTGCCGGAGCGCGACCGCGTCGACGGCTACCGGCTCCTCGGCGCCGCCGCCACCTGGCGCCCGGCGGCGCGCTGGCGCCTCACCGCCCGCGCCGACAACCTGGCGGACGAGGATTACGAGGTGCAGATCGGCTTCCCCGGCGCGGGGCGGTCGTTCCGCGTCGGGGTGGCGTACGGGTTCGGCGGTGAGGTGAACGCCGCGCGATGAGGAGCTACGCGCTGTTGCTGCTCGCCATGTCGGCGCTGTTCCTGGCGCTGTTCGGGGTGGTCACGGCGCTCGAGGTGCCGCTGCTCACCGATCCGCGGCCGTGGCTCGACCGCGCCGGTGCCGCCGGTGCCGCCGGGGCGGCGGCGCTGGGGGTCGGCCTGCTGGTGGCGGACGTCTTCCTGCCGGTGCCGGCGAGCCTGGTGATGATCGCCCACGGGGCGTTGTTCGGGGTGGCTGGCGGCACGGCGGTGTCGCTGCTCGGCGGGCTGGGCGCCTCGGCGGTGGGGTTCGCGGTCGGCCGCCGCGGCAGCGGCTGGGTGCGGCGCTGGGTGCCGGCCGGCGAGCGGCGGCGCGCCGACGCGGCGCTGGCGCGCTGGGGCGACCTGGCGGTGGTGGCGACGCGGCCGGTGCCGGTCCTCGCCGAGAGCCTGGCGGTGCTGGCGGGCACGACGGCGCTGTCGTGGCGGCGCTTCCTGGTGCTGTCGCTGCTCGGGTATCTGCCGGCGTGCGTGCTGTACGCGGTCACGGGGGCGACGGCGGTGCGGCTGGACTCGGCGTCGCTGACGTTCGGGGTCGTGCTGTTGGTGGCTGCGGTGGTGTGGTGGGTGGGGCGGCGCTTCGGTGCGGGGGCCGCGGTCGAGGCTGGACCCGAACGGTGAACGTCACCGTCTAACGTCAACGGCGGGGGGAGGGG
>CAZLBJ010000577.1:0-3476 GCA_964557755.1 uncultured Thermoanaerobaculia bacterium | reverse complement strand
CCAGCCTCGAGCGGGTGGTGGCGGACGTCGAGGCGCTCGACCGCGAGAAGGAGTCGCTGAGCGTCTACGACCTCCACGGGCGCATCGACGACACCTTCGCCGAGCACCTGGCGGCCTTCGTCGAAGCCCGCGAGTCGATCGTCCACCGCTTCGGCCTCCAGGCCTACGCCGACGTCATGAGCCACTTCGCCTCCGGCGAGCGCTACCTCAACCGAGTCTGGTCCGCCTCCACCGACGGCTACATCGACGAGGCCCACGAGCAGTTGGGGAAAGCCCACGAACAGTTCGACGAGGCGCTGGAGACCTTCCGGAGAATCTCGGGGGGAGGGGCGGGAGCGGGGGCGGGGTCGCCGGGGACGGCGTGAGGCGGAGGGGCGCCGGCCGGGGGACGTTTCGCTTCAGTCGGACTTTGGGGAGGAGCGCTCCACTCTTCAGCGAGCGCACGCCACCGCTCTCACGGACGCCGCGGGCTTGCGCGGTGCGCTCGCCGGAGCCCCCGGCCGGCGCCCCTCCACCCCGCGCCTCACCGACGGGGGAGAGCACGCCCGAGCTTCGGCTCCGGCGGGACCGCGGTTGGGGCTGCGTCGAGCGTTTTTCGTCGGCGATGCGCTGACTCGCGCCACGGTTCGGCAGTTGGTGGAGTTGGCCCCCGGCCTGGAGGTGGTGAACCTGTACGGGGCCACGGAGACGCAGCGCGCCGTCTCTTTCTTTCCTCTAGCTGATCTGTTCTCGGGTCACCAGGTGATCCCGTTGGGCTCCGGCATGCCCGACGTCCAGCTCTTGGTGCTGCGCCGCGACGGCGGCCTCTGCGGCGTCGGGGAGGTGGGCGAGGTGTTCGTGCGCAGCCCGCACCTCGCCGGCGGTTACCTCGAGGCGCCCGCCGCCACCGCCGAGCGCTTCGTGCCGGACGGCTTCGGCGGCTCCCGCGGCGGCCGCCTCTACCGCACCGGCGACCTCGGCCGCTACCGGCGCGACGGCGCCGGCGCGCCGCTCGGGCGTGCCGACCGGCAGGTGAAGGTGCGCGGCTTTCGCGTCGAGCCGGCCGAGGTGGAGGCGGCGCTCGAGGGCCATCCTGGCGTCGCCCAGGCGGCGGTGCTGCCGCGCGGCGAGGGGGACGAGCGGCGGCTGGTGGCGTGGTGGGTGGCCGGCGGCGACGGCGGCGCGCCGTCCGACGCCGACCTTCGCGCCCACCTGGCGGCGCGGCTGCCGGAGCCGATGGTGCCGGCCGCCTTCGTGCGTCTCGACGCGCTGCCGCTGACCGCCAACCGCAAGCTCGACCGCGACGCCCTGCCGGAGCCGCCGGCGCCCGCCGCCGGTACGCCCGCCGCGCCGCCCGCCACCGCCACCGAGGCGGCGCTGGCCGAGATATGGCGGCAGGTCCTCGGCGCCGCAGCGCCGGGGCGCGAGGACGACTTCTTCGCCCTCGGCGGCCACTCGCTCAAGCTGGTGCCGGTGCTGGCACGGGTCGCCGAGCGCTTCGGCGCCGACCTGCCGGTGCGCGCCGCCTTCGAGGCGCCGACGCTGGCCGGCATGGCGGCTGCGCTCGACGACGCGCTCGCCGACGGCGGCGCCGCCCCGCGGCCGCCGCTCGCCGCGGCGCCGCGCGACCGGCCGCTGCCGGTGTCGCTGCAGCAGCGGCGGCTGCTCTTCCTCGACCGCATGGAGCCGGGGAGCGCCGCCTACAACCTGCCCATCGCCCTCGACGTGGCCGGGCGCCTCGACGTCCCCGCGCTGCGCCGCGCCGTCGCTGCGCTGGTGGCGCGCCATGAGTCGCTACGCACGCGCTTCGGCGAGGTCGCCGGCGAGCCGGTGCAGGTGGTGGCGCCGGCCGGTACGGGCGGTTTCCGCATGCCGCATCTCGACCTGGCGGCGCTGGCGGCGGCGCGGCGCCGCCAGGAGGCGGACCGGCTCTGCCGGCGCGCCGTGGCGGCGCCCTTCGATCTCGCCCGCGGGCCGCTGCTGCGCGGCCTCCTGGTGCGCGGCGCCGCGACGGGCGCGGCGCCGGACTCCCATCGCCTCGTCCTCACCGTGCACCACGCGGTCACCGACGGCTGGTCGCTGCGCTTGCTGCTGCGCGAGGCGGCGGGGCTCTACCGCCAGGAGACCGGCGCCGGGCCGGCGGGCCTCGCCCCCCTGCGGCTGCAGTACGCCGACTACGCGGCCTGGCAGCGGCGCACCCTGGACCGTGCCATGGACGCGCGGCTGGCCGCCTGGCGCCGCCGCCTGGCCGGCGTCGAGCCGGTCGTGCTGCCGGTCGACCGGCCGCGTCCACCGTTGCGGCGGGGGCACGGCGGCCGCCTGCCGGTGGTCCTCCCGCCGTCGCGGCGGCGGGCGCTGGAGGCGCTGGCCGCCGGGGCGTCGGCGACGCCGTTCCAGGTCCTGCTGGCGGCGTTCCAGGCGCTGCTGGTGCGCTACGGCGCGCCGCCGCGCTTCGCCGTCGGCACCGCGGTGGCCAACCGCCACCACCCGGATCTCGAGGCGGTGGTCGGCTTCTTCGCCAACACCCTCGCACTGCCCGGCGAGGCCACCGGCGACCCCTCGTTCCGCGCCACCGTCGAGGCGGCGCGGCGCACCGACGCCGCGGCGCTGGCCGACGCCGACCTGCCGTTCGAGCGGCTGGTGGCCGCCCTGGGCCCGTTCCGCGACCGCAGCCGGCCGCCGCTGGTGCAGGTGTTCCTGACGCTGGAGAACTCGCCGTTGCCGGACCTCGAGCCGGTGGCCGGGCTGGAGCTGTCGCCGGTGCTGCTCGACGCCGGCACCAGCCGCTTCGAGCTCGCGCTCTCCTTCACCGCCGGTGGCGACGCGCTGGCCGGCGTCGTCGAGTACGACGCCGACCTCTTCGACCACACCACAGCGGCGCGGCTGGCGGGCCACTTCGACACCCTGCTCGCCGCCGCCCTCGCCGACCCGTCGCTGCCGCGGTCGGCGCTGCCCCTGCTCGGCCCCGGCGAGCGCCAGCAGCTCCTGGCGGAGGCCAGCGGCGCGTGCGTGGCGCCGCCGGCGGTCGCCGGTACCGGGCTCCAAGAGGCGGTGTTCGCCCGCGCGGCGGCGATGCCCGACGTGCCGGCGCTGGTCGAGGGCGGCACGACCTGGACCTACGGCGAGGTGGCGGCGCGCGCCGGCGCGCTGGCCGACCACCTGCGGCGCGGTGTCGTGCGGCCGGGCCGCGAGGCGCGGGTCGGCGTTCTGCTGCCGCGCGGCGCCGAGCAGGTGGCGGCGCTGCTCGGCGTGCTCGCCGCCGGCGGCGCCTGGGTGCCGCTCGACCCGGAGTGGCCGGCCGCCCGGGTAGCGGAGACGGCGGCGGACGCGGGGCGGCCGGCGGGGCCCGTGGCGGGCGCCGCGCCGGAGCTTCCAGCCGGGCTGCCGGTGATCGACGTCGAGGAGGTGTGGCGCCGGCCGCTCCCGGCCGCCGTTCCGGTCCCGGCCGCGCCGGCGGGCGATGAGGCGCTCGCCTACGTCCTCTACACCTCCGGCTC
>CAZLBJ010000576.1:0-4313 GCA_964557755.1 uncultured Thermoanaerobaculia bacterium | reverse complement strand
GGATCAGCACGTCGGGGCGGATGCCCTCGTGCTGGTAGGCGAACAGGCGGCCGGGGCGGCCGAGGCCGGACGGGATCTCGTCGACCATCAGCAGAACGCGGTGCTGCTCGGTGATCTCGCGCAGGCGGCGCAGGAAGCCCTCGGGCGGCACGATGATGCCGCCCTCGCCCTGGATCGGCTCGACCAGCACGGCGGCGGTGTTCGGGCCGACCGCGGCGGCCACCGCCTCGGCGTCGCCGTAGGGCAGTACCCGGAAGCCCGGGGTGAACGGCCCGAAGCCGTCCTTGTACTGGTCCTCGGTCGAGAAGCCGACGATCGTCGTGGTACGGCCGTGGAAGTTGTGCGCGAAGACGAGGATCTCGGCCTCGCCGTCCGCCACGCCCTTGACCTTGTAGGCCCACTTGCGGGCCAGCTTGATCGCCGTCTCCACCGCCTCGGCGCCGGTGTTCATCGGCAACGCGCGCGCGAAGCCGGTGAGCTCGCAGACGTCACGGTAGAAGAGGCCGAGCTGGTCGTTGCGGAAGGCGCGCGAGGTGAGCGCCACCTTACCCGCCTGCTCGACCAGGGCGGCGACGATCTTCGGGTGGCAGTGGCCCTGGTTGACCGCCGAGTAGGAGGCCAGGAAGTCCATGTACTTGTTGCCCTCGACGTCCCACACCCAGATGCCCTCGGCGCGCGCCACGACGACGTCGAGAGGGTGGTAGTTGTGGGCGCCGTAGCGCTCCTCGAGGGCGATCAGCTCGGCCGAGCCGAGGGTGTCGGCCGGCGCGTCGACGTCGAACGTGGTCATGCTCGTGCTTCCTCGGTAGGGAGAGTTGCGGTGGCCGGGCGGACGCTCTCCGCGCCCGCGCCGGCCGGTGTCGCCCCGCACTCTATGCCAAAGCCGCGGCAGCGGCTAGCCGCTACGGCTCGACCGGCTTGTCGAGCTTGACGTGGCGGTCGAGGAAGGCGAGCGTGCGCTGCCAGGCGTCGCGCGCCGCCTCCGGCTGGTAGCGCTCGCCGGAGGGGTTGGCGAAAGCGTGGCCGGCGCCCTCGTAGACCTGGATCTCGACGTCCTTGCCGAGGTCCTCGAGCGTGCTCTCGAAGGCGCGCACGTCCGCCACCGGGATGCCCTGGTCCTCGGCGCCGAAGATGCCGAGGATCGGCACGTCGAGGCTGGCGAGGCGCTCGCGGTCGTCGACCAGGCGGCCGTAGTAGATGACCGCCGCGTCGATCTCCCCGGGCAGCAGCAGGGCGGTGCGCAGCGACCAGCCGCCGCCGAAGCACCAGCCGATCACCCCGACCCGCGACACGTTGTGCTCCTCGGCGAGGTAGCGGTACGCCTGGCGCAGGTTGTCCTCCGCCTGCGCCTCGTCGAGGTTGCCCATCAGCTCGCGGGCGCGCTCCGGCGAGTCGGCCGCCTCCCCGTAGAGGTCGACCGCCAGGGCGACGTAGCCGTGGTGGGCATAGAGACGCGCCATGGTCTCGACGTTGTCGTTGAGGCCCCACCACTCGTGGATCACGATCAGCCCGGGCAGCGCCGCCTCCGGCCGCTCCTCGGCGCCCGCGGGCATCGCCAGGTAGCCCGCGACCTCGGTGCCGCCGAGGGTGGCGTACGCCACCTCCTCGGTCCTCACCTCGACGTCCCGGTAGACGGCGTCGTCGCCGGCGAACGCCGGCACCGGCTCCTCGCCGGCGTGCTCGCGCGCCATGCGGTCGGCGTAGTCCTCGGCCGCCGCGGTGTCCTCCCCGTCCGCGCCGGCCTCCTCCACCACCGGCTCCTCCGCCGCCGGCGCGCAGGCCGCCAGCGGCAGCAGGACGAGCACGGCGAGCGACACGAGAGCGCTCTTCGATAGCCTCGGCATGGTTCCTCCTCGTGGTCGGTTCATCCAGCCCCGATTCTTGCAAGAACGCAACCGGGAGGGAGAAACGAACCGCCCGGCCGGACGTACCACCGGATATGCTCGCCGGACCTTGCCGAGGAATGGCCGTTCGGCAGCGCGCGTTGTCAACTGCGGCACAGCGTCAACTGCGGCACGGCGCTGCCGACGAAATCGAAACCCGAGCCCCGGAGCCCCCGAGATGAGCGACCGCACCCCGACGGAGTCCACCAAGGCCGCGCCTGCCGCACCCGCCACCGAATGCGAGGCCGCGGAAGCGGGCGGCGGCGGCTTCAACCGGGTGTGGCGCGAGTGGATCAAGCCGTTCCTGATGGTGCTCGTGGTGGTCGGCTCGCTGCGCTCCGCGGTGGCCGACTGGAACGACGTGCCGACCGGCTCGATGCGCCCCACCATCCTCGAGGGCGAGCGCATCTTCGTCAACAAGCTGGCCTACGACCTCAAGGTCCCCTTCACCCGCCTGCGCCTGATGGAGTGGAGCTCGCCCGAGCGCGGCGACGTCGTCGTCCTCTACTCGCCGGCCGACGGCAAGCGGCTGGTCAAGCGGGTGATGGGCGTGCCGGGCGACGTGCTGGAGATGCGCGGCGGGCGGCTGTTCGTCAACGGCGACCCCGCCGCCTACGCGAGCATGGGGGAGGCCGACCGCGACGCCCTCGGCATCGAGGAGGAGGCTTTCGGCGGCCTGCCGGAGGGTCTGCCCGAAGTGGTGGTGTGGGAGACGGTGGGCAGCCTGACCCACCCGGTGACCCTCACCCCCAGCCCGTTCCAGTCGACGATCCGCAACTTCGAGCCGCGCGTGGTGCCGGAAGCCAGCTACTTCGTGATGGGCGACAACCGCGACAACAGCCGCGACTCGCGCTACTTCGGCTACGTCGACCGCGAGCTGATCGTCGGCCGCGCGCTGGCGGTGGTGGTCTCCCTCGACCCCACCCAGAGCTACTCGCCCCGCTGGGACCGCTTCTTCTTCGGCCTGCCCTGACCTTTCGGCCCCTGTGCCATCATCGGGGCCGATGAGCGCGCGGCTCCGGTTCCTCTGGGTGGTGTTCGCCGGCGGTGCGGTGCTGATGGCGCTGGAGATCCTTTCCAGCCGCATCCTCGCCCCGCGCTTCGGCAGCAGCGTCTACGTCTGGGGCTCGATCATCAGCGTGTTCCTGGCGGCGCTCGCCGCCGGCTACGCCTGGGGCGGCCGCCTCGCCGACCGCGACCCCACCTTCGCCGGCCTCGGCCGCATGGTCACCTGGGCCGCCGCCGCGCAGGCGCTGCTGCTCGTCTTCGGCACCCGGCTGGCGGAGCTGCTCGGGCGCTGGACCGGCGCCGCGCCGTGGGGGACGCTGCTCGCCGCCACCGTGCTGTTCGCGCCGCCGGCGGTGCTGCTCGCCACCCTGTCGCCGTACGCCGTGCGCCTCGCCGCCCGCGACCTCGAGCACCTCGGCCACACCGCCGGCCGCCTCTACGCGCTGTCGACCGTCGGCAGCCTGGTGGGCACCCTGGGCGCCACCTTCGGGCTGATCCCCCACCTGGCGCTGGAGAGCGGGCTGGCGCTGGTCCTCGGCGTCACCGCCGCCACCGCCGTGCTGGCGCTGCTCGGCGACCGGCGGCGCGAGCGGGCCAGCCTCGCCGTCGCCGTGCTGCTGCTGGCCGCCGCCTTCGTCGGGCCGCCGCGGCTGGCGGGCGACGAGCGCGGCCTCGTCCACCAGCGCATGACGCCGCACCAGACCCTGCGCGTGGTCGACGAGGACGGCGTGCGCTACCTCGAGAGCGACCGCGTGCGCCACGGCGCGGTGCGCCTCGCCGACGGCGAGATGGCGCTCTCCTACCCGCGCCTCTACCCGCTCGCCTGGGCCTACCAGCCGGACATCCGGCGGGTGCTGATGCTCGGCATGGGCGGCGGCAACTCGGCCGCATTCCTGCGCCGCGCCTTCCCCGGCGTCGAGATCGACCTGGTGGAGATCGACCCGGCGGTGCCGGAGGTGGCGCGCCGCTTCATGGGCTTCGCAGCCGGCGACGGCATCGAGGTGCACATCGACGACGGCCGCCGCTTCCTCGAGCAGCACGACGAGCGCTGGGACCTGATCATCGCCGACACCTACCTCGGCCTGTCGGTGCCGTTCCACATGACGACGCGCGAGTTCCTGGCGGCGGTGGACGCCCACCTCGCGGCCGGCGGCGTCTTCGCCGTCAACCTGGCGGCGGGGCTCGGCGAGCCGTTCCCGCGCGCCATCTACCGCACCCTCGCGGAGCGCTTCGAGACGGTCGACGCCTTCCCGGTGCCGGGGCTGAGCAACACGGTGCTGTTCGCCAGCCACGGCGCCCGCCCGCCGGCCGCCGAGCTCGAGCGCCGCGCCGCCGCGCTCGACCGCCGCGGCGGCTTCCGGCCGGCGCTCGCCGGCCTCGCCCGCCGGCGCCTGCCGGCGAGCGTCGACGTGCGCGGCGTGC
>CAZLBJ010000575.1:0-5349 GCA_964557755.1 uncultured Thermoanaerobaculia bacterium | reverse complement strand
AGCGACGGGGGAGCCGGGGACGGGGGAGCCCGGGACGGGGGAGCGCTGACCGAGGGAGCGCTGGCGCGGGGCGCCGTCGCCGCCTGCTCGCTGGCGGCGCTCGGGGCGCTGCTCGCCGGCGGCCGCTGGGGGGAGTGGTTGGTCGCGGCGGCCGCGGTGGCCTTCCCGGTGGCGCTGATCGCCCTCGGCGCCTCCCGCCGCGGCCGGCTCGGCCGGCCGCTGGCGGTCACCCTCGCCGTCCTCCTCGTCCTCCTCGCCGGCTCTTTCGTGGTCCTCTTCCTGCTGCGCGGCCGCCTGCTCGACGGACCGTGGCCGGGCGGCGTGCCGCTGGCACCGGCGGTGCTCCTCGCCGGCGTCTGGCTGCTGCCGCTCGCCCTCGTCGGCCTCGCGTACGCTCTCACCTTCGAGCGCCACGGGCTGACCGACGAGGATCTGGCTCGACTGCGGGCTCGACTGCGGGCGCGGCGCTCCGGGCCGGACGACGTGGCTGGAGAGCCCTGATGCCGATCCTCGACCGGCCGGCGGCGGTGTGGGCGGCGCTCGTCTACCTCGCCGTGGTGGTGGCGATCGGGGTGTGGGCGGCGCGGCGGACGCGCAGCGCCAAGGACTTCTTCATCGCCGGGCAGGGGATCGGCCTGCTGGTCACCGGGCTCGCCACCACCTCGGCGGCGTTCTCGGGCTTCGTCTTCCTCGGCGGCCCGGGGCTGACCTACCGGCTGGGCGTCGCCTCGTTCTTCATCTGCGTCTCGACCGGCTTCACCGCCGGCATGCTGTGCTGGGTGGTGGCCAAGCGGCTGCGCCTGCTCGCCGAGGTGCGCGAGGTGTTCACCGTGCCCGACGCGGTGCTCGCCCGCTTCGGCAGCCGCCGCGCCTCCGGGCTCGCCGCGCTGGCGGTGCTGGTGGGAACGGTGGGTTACCTCGGCGCCCAGCTCCTGGCGCTCGGCGTGCTGGTCGAGGCGGTGTTCGGCACCCGCGAGCTGTTCGCCGGCTGGGGGCTCGATCCGGCCTGGAGCCTGCCGCTGGCGATGGCGGCTGGCGGGGCGGTGGTGCTCTTCTACTCGGCGGCGGGCGGCATGGTCGCCGGCGTCTACACCGACGTCGTGCAGGGCGCGCTGATGGTCGGCGCCGCGGTGGCGGTGTTCGGCTATGCGCTCGCCGCCGGCGGCGGCCTCGCCGGCATCGCCGGCACGCTGGCGGCGTCGGACGCCTTCGGGCCGGACTTCCTCGACCCGCTGGCCGGCGTCCCGGCGCTCACCGGCCTCGGCCTCTTCTTCGTCTTCTCGATCGGCACCCTCGGCCAGCCGCACATGCTGCACAAGTTCTACATGCTCGACGACCCGCGCAAGCTCAAGTGGCTGCCGCTGGTGATCGCCGGCTCGCAGCGCCTGTGCCTGCTGATCTGGGTGGGGGTGGGGCTGGCGGTGCCGGCGCTGGTGGCGCGCGGCGAGATGGCGCCGCTCGCCAACCCGGACGAGGCGGCGCCGCTGTTCCTCCTCGCCCACCTGCCGGGGGCGCTGACCGGCCTCGTCCTCGCCGGCGTGCTGGCGGCGATCATGTCGACGGCGGACAGCTTCGTGAACGTCGGCGCCGCCGCCCTGGTGCGCGACCTGCCGCGCGCCCTCGGCCGGCCGCTGCGCGACGAGCTGGCGTGGGGGCGCCGGACGGTGGTGCTGCTGACGCTGGCCGCCGGCGTCTTCGGCTGGGCTTACGGCGACCTCGTCGCGCTGCTCGGCACCTTCGCGTTCGGCACCTTCGGCGCCGCCCTGGCGCCGGCGCTGGCGGTGGGCCTCAACTGGCGCCGCGTGCCGGCGGCCGCCGCCACCGCCTCGATCGCCACCGGCCTCGTCGTCAACCTCGGCCTCGAGCTGCTCGCCCGCGCCCCCTGGCTGCCGGCGCCGCCGCTGCCCCCAGGGGTGCCGCCGGCGGCGGTGGCGCTGGCGGCCAGCTTCAGCGTGCTGTTCGCCGTCACCTGGGCCCACCGCCGCCGCGCCGCGCCGCCGCTGGACGGCGACGTGGCCGCGGTCATGGACCTCTGACCGCTACCGCGCCACCGGCACCAGCTCGCTGGCGACGATTTCGAGCTTCCAGTCCGCGGCCTCGGTGCCGTCGAGGTTGAGGTGGGCGGTGAGGAACTGCAGGCGCCGGGTGTCGGCGCTGTCCGAGGTGCAGAAGCGGTCCTGCAGGAAGTAGGGCGGCATCGCCTGGTAGAAGAGGGTGGCGCGCACCGAGGCGGCGGGGCGCGCCAGCTCGGCGGCGTCGATCTCGTAGGTCACGGTGTCGCCGCCACCGGTCTCGTAGTCCGGATCGCCGCCGACGCCGTGGGCGCCCGACTCGCGCGCCATGTCCTCCTGCGCGCCGAGGGCGCGGGCGATTTCGATGCGCTGGTCGAGCGGCAGGAAGCCGTCCGGCAGGATGCGGTTGTCTTTGACGTGGCCGCAGATCGACAGGAAGCTGGTGGTGAACGGCGGCACCGGGTCGGCGTCGAGGCCGCACTCGGCGTCGGGGCCGGACGGCGCGGTGACCAGCTCCTGGTAGATCTGCGCCTGGTCCTGGCGCCGCACCACCTGGTGGTGCGGCTGGTAGACCAGCTCGTCCGGGTGCAGCAGGCCGGAGCAGTCGCCCCGCCACCAGATCTCGCCGGCGATCGGCCGGCCGCGCTCATCGACCAGCACGCCGGCCCGGTCGGTGCGCCCGGAGGCCCACAGCAGCCGGCCGGCGGCGTCGAGCACCTCGAGCTCGAGGAAGGCGCGGCGGAAGCCGACGCCGGAGGGCAGCTTGTGGCCCGCCAGGTTCTTCACCTCGACCTCGGCGGTGAGCTTGCCGCCGGTCTCGCTCACCTCGGTGACGGCGACCGTCGCAGTGTCGAAGCTCGCCTGGTCGAGCATCGCTTGCTCGCTGGTGACCAGCGGGTCGACGCCGAGGCTGACCAGCATCGGGTCCTGGGTGCGGATGCCGAGGACGTCGGGGAACTGCTGCGCCATCTTGAGGAAGAAGACGTTGAGGCCGACCAGCGTGTGGCGCGCGAAGTCCTCGCGCACCGGCAGGTCGATCTCCTCCGGGCCCAGGTTGTGCTCCGCCTGCGGGAAGTTGGTGAACTCCTGGATGCCGGCGATCTTGCTGCGGTACGGGGTGCCGGCGCGGTCGTTCGACGGCATGTGGCACTCCTGGCAGGTCTCGGCCTTGGCGCCGGCGCCCTGCGGCAGCGGCCCCTGCGGCGTGGTGCCGGTGCGGTAGGCGGAGAAGGCCCACTCCGGGTAGGTGGTCTGCTCGTAGGTGTGGTCGATGATCTCGGTGCCGACCATCACCGGCAGGTGCACGGTGTGACACGAGCCGCACACCTCGGAGCTGCGGATCGCCGTGCTGTGCAGCGGCGTGTTGCCGAGCGCGTGCTCCATCGGCTTGACCTTCGGCGCCTCGAACGGGCCGTAGATCTCGTCCGGCGGCCCGACCAGGAAGCTGCCGGTGAAGGTGCGCGCGAAGCCGTCGTTCATCGGGTTGAGGAGGTCCTGCCGCGCCTTGACGCAGGCGTTCTCGGGCTCCCCGAGCGCCGGCCCGTCGCCGACGCCGACCAGCGTGCGGTGGCAGGCGGTGCACGAGATGCCGTCGCGGGAGAGGGCGCCGTAGCGCGCCAGCGGCTCGCCCGGGTTGCCGTGCGGCCAGGGGACGCTGGAGACGTACTCGCGCAGGTAGGGGTGCTCGCGGCAGGCCTCGTCGCTCGGCGCTCCGCCCGGCGGTGCCGGCACACGGTCGATCTTGAACTGGCGCTGGCCGTTGAAGCCGTGGCAGCCCAGGCAGACGTCCTGGACCAGCGGAGCGACCTCGGGGTGGAAGGTGTCGGTCTCGCTCGCCAGCATGGCGAAGAACACCGGGTCGCGGCCGGCGAGCCCCATCGGCGACGACGCCCAGGTGGCGTAGGGCGACAGGTTGAGCAGCTTGCCGCCGCCCTGCGGGTCGGGCTCGGTCATGTCGTACTGCAGGCCGGTGCCGCCGGCGTCGTGGCAGCCGATGCACTGGTCGGAGGTGACGAACTCGTGCGCCGGCGTCGGCCCGCCGGCGCCCACCCACACGTTGTCGTAGGTCTGCGACGGCATCTTCGAAACGTCGCCGAAGCCGACGGTGGGCGGGTGCGAGGGCAGCAGCGCCACCACCGCCGGGTTCTCGGTGTAGAGCGGCTGGCCGAGGCGCTGCGCGTCGTCGCCGGGCAGGGTGACCAGGCGGTGGTGGTCGGTCTGCCCGCCGCCGCTGCCGAAGAAGTGCTGGCTCAGGAACACCAGCGGCCGGCCCGGCTCGCCCTCGACGTTGGCGAGGTCGGCGAAGGTGAGGCCGTCCTTGGCCGACGCGTGGCAGTTCACGCAGTACTGCCCGAAGCCCATGTACGGCAGCCGGTTGTTCGGTCCGGCGGGCCAGTCCGGGTCCCACCCGCTCCACCCGAACCAGCCCCAGAACCACCCGTCGTGCGACGCGTCGTTGTCACGCACCATGACGGCCGCGCCGCTGGTCGGCAGCAGGCGCAGCGGATCGACGTCGGCGCACGCCGCCGCCGGCTTCGGGTACATCTCCTTCACCATCACCGCCCCGTCCGGGACCGGCGCCGGCTCGGCGGGCGGCTCGCCCTCGTCGGGCCGGTTGGCGTGCAGCCAGTCGATCATCTCCCCTGAGTACCAGATCACCACCGGCGCGTGCGTCCCGAAGTACTTCCCCGACCACGAGGTGCCGTCGAAGGTGGCGACGTACGGGCCGGTGTCGCGCAAGAACTTGTCCCGCTTCCAGCCCGCGTCCGGATCGCGGTGGCAGTAGTTCCGCAGGAAGTCGCCGAGCTTCGTCTCGTACTCGCCGAGGGGCAGCGCGGAAGGATCGCGGATCACGTCCTTCAGCTCCGCGCACAGCTCCGGATCGGTCGCCACCAGCGGCACCGCCTGCTCGGCCGGGCAGTCGAGGCCCTGGCTCGCGGCAGGCGGCGCGGCGTACTCGGCTCCGTTTGCCGCGAGACCGACCGAACAGATCACCAAGAGGGAGAACGACGGGACGGCGAGACGAGACGCACGAGGCTCCATGGACCCTCCCAGGCAAAGCACCGGCCAGGCGGACCCACCGCCGACCCGGCGATTCAGGTATTTCGAGCTTCAGTCAGGAAGGATCAGACCACAGCGGACTAGATGGTTCAAGGCCGAACCCCGCCCTTCGAGACGCCGGGCTCCGCCCGGCCCTCAGGGCTCGTCGGGAAGAGGGCGCCACCTAGGGGTGCGAGACGCCGGCGTCAGGGTTCATCGGGAGACCATGCCACCTCGGGGTTGACGTTCTCCCCACCACCCCCTTCGTCGATCGGACCGTCGGTGAGGGGCGGGGGCG
>CAZLBJ010000574.1:0-10996 GCA_964557755.1 uncultured Thermoanaerobaculia bacterium | reverse complement strand
GATGGTCGCCGGTGATCATCACCGTGCGCACGCCGGCGCGCTGCAGGCGCGCCACCGTCTCGGCGGTGCCCTCGGCCGGCGGGTCCATGATGCCTGCGAGGCCGAGGAAGGTGAGGTCCGCGACCGCCTCCTCGCCGGGCTCGGTCCCCGCCGGCAGCTCGCGCCGTGCCAGGGCGAGGACGCGCAGGCCGCGCGCCGCCAGCTCGCGGTTGGTCGTCAGCAGCGCCTCCCTCGCCGCCGCGTCGAGCGGCACCTCCTCGACGCCGCCGTCCGCGCCGGCCACCGCGCGCCGCGCCGACATCGCGACGACGCGGCCGGGCGCGCCCTTGACGTAGGCCACCGTGGCGCCGCCCGCCGCCGGGCGGTGGAAGCTCGCCATCCACGTCCGCTCGCTGGAGAACGGCACCTCCCCCACCCGCGGCCGCTCCTCGAGCAGGCGGGCGCGCGAGAAACCGGCCTTGCGCGCCGCCACCAGCAGCGCCGCCTCGGTGGGGTCGCCCACCACCTTCCAGCCCTCGTCCTGGAGGTCCACCGTGACCTTGTTGGCGAGCGCGCCGGCCGCCAGCGCCTCGGCGAGCAGCGGCAGGTCGCGCGCCGACACCGCCTCGCCGCCGCGCAGCAGCTCGCCGCGCGGCGCGAAGCCGGCGCCGGTGAGCTCGATCTCCTCGTCGCCGCCGTCGTCGCCGCCCTCGTCACCGCTGCCCGCCCGGCCGAGCACCAGGCGGGTCAGCGTCATCTCGCCGGCGGTGAGGGTGCCGGTCTTGTCGCTGCACACCACCGTCGCCGAGCCGAGGGTCTCGACCGCCGGCAGGCGCCGCACCAGGGCGTGCCGCCGCGCCATGCGTTGCATGCCCACCGCCAGCGCCAGGGTGGCGACCACCGGCAGCCCCTCGGGCACCGCGGCGACGGCGAGCGCGAGGCCGGTCTCGATCATCCGCAGCACCGCCTCGCCGCGGGCGATGCCGACGCCGGTGACGACGCCGGCGATGGCGAGGGTGGCCCACACCAGGCGCCGCCCGAGGGCGTCGAGACGGCGCTCGAGCGGCGTCTCCTCGGCCTCGGTTTCGGCCACCAGCTCGACCACCTGCCCGACCTCGGTGTCGCGGCCGGTGGCGACCACCACCGCCACGCCCTCGCCGGCGGCCGCCAGGGTGCCCTTGTAGAGCATCGAGGTGCGCTCGGCGAGCGGCGTCGCTTCCTCCACCCGCCCGGTCTCCTTGTGCACCGGCGCCGACTCGCCGGTCAGCGGCGCCTCGACGACGGTCAGCTCGCGCGCCTCGAGCAGGCGGGCGTCGGCGGGGACGGCGGTGCCGGCCTCGACCTCCACCACGTCGCCGGGCACCAGCTCGCGGGCGTCGATGCGCTGCGCCCTGCCCTCGCGTACCACCACCGCCTCCTGCACCTGCAGGCGGCGCAGGCCCTCCATCTCGCGGCGCGCCCGCCACTCCATCCAGAAGCCCAAGGCGCCGTTGAGCAGCAGCACGGCGGCGACGGCGGCGGCTTCGACGGCGTCGCCCATGGCCAGCGCCGCGACCGCCGCGGCGGCGAGCAGCACCACCACCAGGCCCTTGAACTGCGCCGCCAGGATGCGCCACCAGGGGGTGGCGGCGGTGACGAGGAGGGCGTTGGGGCCGTGGACGGCGCGTCGCTCGTCGGCCTCCGAGGCCGAGATGCCGTCGCGGTTGCTGTCCAACCGCAGCAGCACCTCGCGCCCCGGCAGCGCGTGCCAGGGAGGCGCCGGCTCGGCGGGCGGCGGAACCGGCTCGGGGGCGGAGGAATCGGTGGCGGGCACGACGCCGAAATTATGTCACCGGCCCGGCATCCTACCCGCCGCCCTCGCCGGGCCCGCGCGCCGGCATCACCAGGACGCTGCACTCGGCGCGGCGCAGCACCTCTTCGCTGACGCTGCCGAGGAGGAAGCGCTGGTAGCCGCTACGGCCATGGCTGCCGACGACCAGCAGGTCGACCTGCCGCCGCGCCGCCTGGTCGAGGATGTGCTCGCGCGGTACGCCGCGCAGGACGACCGGCTCGGGACGCCATCCCAGGGCACCGGCGTGCCGTTCGCACAGCCGCCGCAGCTCGTCGCCGGCGACGCCGACGGCGGTGTCGTAGTCGACCTCCGCCTCCCCCACCCGCGCCTGGAACGGGCTGACCACCAAGAGGGCGGTGACCTCGGTGGCGCCGAGGCGCCCGAGCAACGCCAGGCCGTCGGCGAACGCCGCCGCGGAGGTCGGCGACAGGTCGACGGTGGCCAGTGCCGCGGGCGGCAGCGGCAGCTCGCCGCGCACCACCAGCACCGGCGCCTCGCCGCCGCGCACGACGCGCTCGGCGGTCGAGCCCAGCAGATGGGCCATGGCGCCGCCCGACTCGCGGGCACCGACCACCACCAGGCAGGCGGAGAGGCTCTCCGCCATGCGGGTGAGCAGGCGGTGGGCCGGCCCCTCGGCGACCGTGGTGCCGGCGACGCGGCCGGGGTCGACGCCGCAGCGCTCGATCTGCCGCAGCAGGCGCTCGACGGCGTCGCGCTCGCGGTCCTCCGCCGCCGGCAGGGCTAGCCACGGCGACAGCTCCGGGTGGCCGAGGGGCAGCTCCGGCGAGGGCAGGAAGTGGGCCAGGTGGAGCCGTGCGCCGAGCGCCCCGGCGACGGCGGCGGCGGTGCGCACCACGGCGTCGGACTCCGCGGTGAGCGAGGTGCCGGCGAGGACGACCTCGTCCGCGGGGTCGCGGTGGACGGGTTGGGCGGGCATCGAGGGGACTCTATCCCGTCCCGCCGCCGCGCCACCCGCCCGGGTGGGCGGCGCCGCCACCCCCGGTGGCGTTGGGCCGCGGCCGCCGCTACGGGTATCCTTCGCGCCGGACCTTACGGAGGAGGGAGCATGTCCGGAACCAAGCCCATTCGCGAGGTGGCCGCCGGCCTCGGCCTCGACCCGGCACACCTGGTGCTCTACGGCGACGACAAGTTGAAGGTGCGGCTGGCGGCGAAGCGGTCCTCCGGGCGGCCGCCCGGCAAGCTGATCCTGGTCTCCGCCATCACCCCCACCGGCGCCGGCGAGGGCAAGACCACCACCTCGATCGGCCTCGCCCAGGGGCTGGCCGCCATCGGCGAGAAGGTGTGCCTGACGCTGCGCGAACCGTCGCTGGGGCCGACCTTCGGCATGAAGGGCGGCGCCACCGGCGGCGGCCGCTCGATCGTCGTGCCGCAGGAGGAGATCAACCTCCACTTCACCGGCGACTTCCACGCCATCTCGACCGCCAACAACCTCTTGGCGGCGATGCTCGACGCCCACCTCCACCACGGCAACGAGCTCGGCATCGACGTGCGGCGCATCATGTGGCGGCGGGTGATGGACCTCAACGACCGCGCGCTGCGCAGCGTAGTGATCGGCCTCGGCGGGCCGCCCTCCGGGGTGCCGCGCGAGGGCGGTTTCGACATCACGCCGGCCTCCGAGGTGATGGCCGCCCTGTGCCTCGCCGAGGACGAGGACGACCTGCGCGCCCGCCTGTCGCGCCTGCTGGTGGCGCTGACCGCCGACCAGCGGCCGGTGACCGCCGTCGATTTGAAGGCGGTGGGCGCCATGATGGCGATCCTCAAGGACGCCATGATGCCCAACCTGGTGCAGACGATCGAGGGCGTGCCGGCGCTCATCCACGGCGGCCCGTTCGCCAACATCGCGCACGGCTGCAACTCGGTGATCGCCACCAAGACGGCGATGGCCTACGCCGACTGGACGGTGACCGAGGCCGGCTTCGGCTTCGACCTCGGCGCCGAGAAGTTCTTCGACATCAAGTGCAGGAGCGCCGGCCTCGACACCGCGGCGGTGGTGCTGGTGGCCACCGTGCGGGCGCTCAAGCGCCACGGCGGCGTCCAGGGCGACCTCTCCGCGCCCGACCCGGCGGCGGTCGAGCGCGGCCTCGACAACCTCCGCAAGCACGTCGAGTCGATCCACACCTTCACCGAGGTGCCGGTGGTGGCGCTCAACCGCTTCCACACCGACTCCGAGGACGAGATCGCCGTGGTGCGCCGGGCCTGCGGGGAGATGGGCGTCGAGTTCGCGGTGTCCGACCACTTCGGCCGCGGCGGCGAGGGCGCGGTCGAGCTCGCCCGCGCGGTGGTGCACCACGCCGAGGAGCACCCCAGCCCGTTCCAGCCGCTCTACGAGCTCGACGAGCCGTTCAAGGAGAAGATGCGCAAGATCGCCCGCCTCATGTACGGCGCCGACCGCGTGCTCTACACCAAGGCGGCGGACCGCGACATCGCGCTCTACGAGCGGCTGGGGTACGGCGAGCTCCCGCTGTGCGTCGCCAAGACGCCGGCCTCGCTGTCGGACGACCCGAGCATCGCCGGCCGGCCGACCGCTTTCGACATCACGGTGCGCAACGTCCTGGTCTCCGCCGGCGCCGGCTTCCTGGTGCCGCTGCTCGGCGACATCCTGCGCATGCCGGGCCTGCCGAAGGAGCCCGCCGCGCACCACATCGACCTGGTGGACGGCGAGATCGTGGGGGTGGCGAAGTAGAGCCCCCGAGTGGCGCTACACTGGGAGCGAAAGGAGCCCGCCATGTTCCGCGACGTCCTCGTCCCCGTCGACCTCAGCGAGAAGAACCTGCGCACGGTGGACGTCGCCGCCGAGCTGCTGCGCCACTGCGGCGCCGGCGCCCGCGTCACCCTGCTGCACGTCATCGAGACGATCGACCACGTGCCGTTCGAGGAGCTCGAGGACTTCTACGCCACGCTGCAGAGGAAGGCGGAACAGGGGCTGCTCGACCTCGCCGGCCGCTTCCGGGGGGCCGGCGGGAGCGCCGGGGCGGCCGCGGCGGAGGAGATGCCGGAGGAGGTGCAGCGCCGCGTCGTCTTCGGCCACCGCGCCCGCTCGATCGTCGACTTCGCGGCCGAGCAGGGCTGCGACCTGATCATCCTCTCCTCCCACCGCGTCGACCCCGAGCGCCGCGGCGAGGACTGGGCCACCCTCAGCCACAAGGTGGCCATCCTCAGCCCCTGCCCGGTGCTGCTGGTGAAGTAGGCAGTGAAGTAATGGATAGTCGATTAGGTATCGCCTCCTACCTTTTCGGAGGCGGAAGCTCAGTGCCAGAAAGGCGTGCCTGGTGAGACGCGCTCAGGGTTCGTCGCCACTTGTTCTCGGAATTGACCCAGCTCCGAAAAAGAAAGCTGCCATATGGAGTGAAGTCGGCCTCCGCAGAGTGCCTCCTCGTGAACTCAGAACGTTCCTCACCGATCTACTCACCGGATCACGTGGAGTCATCGTCGTTTGGGACTCGCCGCTTGCCTTCGATCCAAGCTATGGATTCTCTGACCGTTGTATCGATCGCGCTGCACGGTCATGGATGATAGTAAACGTCCGTGCCGGACTCATCGAAGCAGGTGCGGTCGCTGTCCGACCATTTTCCGGCTGTCCGCACTGGGTTTTCTCATGCCACGTGCTCGGACTTCCGTTTGGCGAAAAGATCAACGGATTATCTCTCTATTCGTCAAAGGCATGGAAGCCAAAAGCAGGCAATGGCTTTGTGATCGAGGTTCATCCGGCGGTCGCTCTTGCTGCACTCTGGATCGATATGCAAATTGAAACACCGTTCCCACGCTACAAGGGTTCTGGAGCCCAACAAACTCCGGCACTCATCGCCGCGACACTTGGATTCCCCTCCGAGGCGGGTGAGAACGATGACGCTCTCGATGCATTCGTGGCCTACCATTTGGGCACGCAGCTGCTTGCAGGAGAAGCAAGCCTCGTCGGAGATCCTTGCCGGGGAGGTTATCTCCTCCCTCGCACCAGCGGCGCCGAGGAGATAGCTCGAAAGTTCGGTCTATGAATCGAATGGGCGAGGGCGTACATCCGGTGCCTGATTGCGCTGATCGCCGTGAAAGACGCTTAGCAGCAGTCCAGCACCCTCCGCCAGTATGCGCAGAAAGACGCTGCAAACTGTTGCATGCGCAAATGGCGTCTTGACCATTCTCGGGCAGCAAAGCAAAATGCAACATGCCAAGAACGGACCTTTAACCCATGCCACCGAGAATCCGGACTCCACCCCCACGGCTTCAAGAGATTCTTCTAGAGGTCCTGCGCTGGCTCAAGGACCTCACGACTCTCCGGAAGGAACCCCTCCCTGATCTTCCGTCATCTCTACGAGAACGCGGAAGACTTATGGATCGTGCGGGTGTCGCCGAAGCCCTCACGAAGACCCAACTCCTTCCCCTCCGAAGCGCCGAGTATCGGGAGCGATTCGATTGATAGCGGATGAAGTGAGTACCGATCGGACGGCGACTCGGAACCTCCTCTTTCAACACTGGATTGGCACGCGCCAAGTCGCACTTTCTCGGTTTGCAAGCCCCCAGAGCGTGCGAGACCAAATAGTGCGCTCAGTGCTCGTTGCACGTGAACTAATCTCTATGCAGGTTATTCCAGCTGCGACCTACAAAGGATCGATTGTGGTGGTCGGAGCAGGGGTCGCGGGTCTCGCCTTCGCTCATGAGGTAATAGTACGATGCTCCAACCCCAATCTGAGAATTATAATCGTCGAGCGCGAAGAGGCTCTCTGCATTCAACGAAGGGCGGTGCATCGCTTTCTCGAGCCGACTCTCTACGACTGGCCTCTTCCTCATTGGAAAGTCAACCGCTTTCCGGTCGACTCGACGGGCTTTCCTCTATCTTACTCTCGGGGATATGCAGATCAAGTGGTAGCGCAATGGGATATTAGAGCAATACTCGAAGACCCTCGAATAGAACTACAAGAGCGTGCCACCGCAATTCCACATGGTAAGCCTTCCCGGGACGGGTGGCTTACAGTGCAGATCTATAAAACAACTTCGCGCTTCGGGAAAGAGCGACGGTGGCCCCTTGAGAAGATAAAGAACTGCCTGTTAGTCTGTCATGCCTGGGGAATTGGTCAAGAGAGGATTTTCCCGACCGATAAGCAGGATCAGAGGGATGGAGATTTCTCAAGTTTCGGATTTTGGGAACCTGACTGCTATGGAAGCTTGTCAGAAGGAACTAAGGTCGTGATCTCGGGTGGTGGTGACGGCGCAATTCAGGATCTCTTACGGTTAGCAACGGGCTTCGACACTCCTGTTAAACTGATGGAGCACCTCTGGCCGATGAACGACCTCTGGATCGCACGGCTCGATCAGGCGGGCGAGCATCTGCGAGAATACATCGACGATGCTGAGCGAGCATGGTTCACAGGATCACGTGAGTATCCTCGGCTATTCTGGCGGAAGCTTGAGGAGGCCATTGCCAAGCTCTTCAGGATAGATCCCGAGGACTCAGAGCATCCGACTCTGTGGCGATGGAGGGCGCCTGAATGGACAGTTATCAGGAACAAGGTGTGTGAGCTGTGGCGGGCTGCTGGGTCTTATAGAATCACCGTGGCTCACAGGGAAGCGACCTATGAACACTGTTATCCACTCAATAGATTTACCGCTGTTTTTCTTCGGGCATTCCTGCCAGAGATTCGCGTTTTCCCTTCGACCACCGTGTCACGTGTTACATGTCAGGGTCATAAACATGACGGAGAGCCAAAGAATTGCGTGAATCAACCTCATTGGGTCACGTTCGATGGTCAACACGAGGGTCAAGAGTTGTTCAGTACTGTAATCTGTCGACACGGTCGACTTGAGTCAGACCAAGCGAATGACGAATTGATTGAGCGTACAAGAGGTCTAATCCCAACAGGCGGGTGGCGTCAACACCTTCCAAGTCGGATAGACATCGAGGAACAGGTTCGGCCGTAGAGTTCGCTTCCACTGCGACAAAGCCTTTAGGCACTGAAACCGCCGTCAATCAGTCTGCCTCCGACGTCTTCACCTCATTGGCCTAGGTCGTACGGCATTCCGACATTCCGCCGCTGATCCACCCTGTCCTCAGTGCGTCCCCACAGGCCGGTCGACCGGTGCGTGGTCGGGGGCCTTGCCGAGGACGGTGGCCGGGCGCAGCTCGCGGGCGGTGGCGTCGAGGCCGAGGATGCCGCGCTCGATCCAGGCGTGCTTGCCCTCGAGGACCCGCTGCGCCAGGGTGTACTTGCGTACGTCGTCGTTCGACCACAGCTCGGCGAAGAGCTGGCGCACGCGCCGGCGGCCCATGCGGCAGACGAGGTCGGCGAGCTCGGCCGCCTTCTCCGCCTCCGGGCGGCGCGCCTCGCGCAGGGCGTGGGCGCGGGTGACCGAGGCCGCCATGGCGAACAGCTCGTTGGCGACGTCGACGAGGCGGAACAGGAAGGCCTGCTTGTTCTGCAGCTTCGGGCCGTGCACCACCATGCCGTGGAAGACCTGGCGCGCCAGCCGCCGCGTGTTGCGCTCGACGAAGCGCAGGTGGCCGGCGAGGTCGCCGAGCTCCTGGTAGCGCGGGAAGTGCCCCCAGCCGAGCCAGCGGCTGGGATACCAGGAGGCGTAGAACGGCAGCATCTTCTGCACGAAGTCCGCCGCCTTCTCCTGCGTCGACTTGCGCGGGTCGAGGATCGAGCCCGCCACCTCGAGGTGCTTGTCCACCGCCTCGCGGGCCATGAACAGATGCATGATCTCGGTCGAGCCCTCGAAGATCTTGTTGATGCGGTAGTCGCGCATCATGCGCTCGACGCCGATCGGCTGCTCGCCGCGCGCCTCGAGCGAGCGCTCCGTCTCGTAGCCGCGGCCACCGCGGATCTGCATCGTCTCGTCGACGATCTGCCAGGTGCGGAAGGTGTTCCACTCCTTGCAGGCCGCCGCCTCCAGGCGGATGTCGAAGCGGCCGGAGTCGGCCATCTGGGTGGCGAGGTCGGCGATCGCCTCCATGGCGTAGGTGTACGCCGCCATGTCGGCGAGCTTGTGGGCGATCGCCTCGTGCTTGCCGATCGCCTTGCCCCACTGCACCCGCTCGCTCGACCACTTGCGGCAGATCTCCAGGCACTGCTTGGCGAGGCCCACCGAGCCGTTGGGGATCGACAGCCGCCCGTCGTTGAGCGTGGTGAGGGCGATCTTGAGGCCCTTGCCCTCCTCGCCGATCAGGTTCTCGGCCGGCACCCTGACGCCGCGGAAGCTGATCACCGCGTTGGCCAGCGCGCGCAGGCCCATGAAGTGGCAGCGGTGCTCGACCTTGACGCCCTCCCACGCCATCTCGACGACGAAGGCGGAGATCTTCTTCGTCTCCGGGTCGCGCGCCATCACCACCAGCAGGTCGGCGAGGGTGCCGTTGGTGCACCACAGCTTCTCGCCGTCGAGGACGTAGTCGCCGTCCTCGCCCTGGACCGCCGTGGTGAGCAGGCGCGCCGGGTCGGAGCCCACCTGCGCCTCGGTGAGGGCGAAGGCGGAGATCTCGCCGGCGGCGCAGCGCGGCAGGTACTTCTTCTTCAGCAGGTCGGAGCCGAACAGCTTGAGCGGCTGCGGCACGCCGATCGACTGGTGGGCGGAGAGCAGCGCCGAGAGGTTGCCGTCGACGGCGCCCAGCAGGTGCATGATGCGCTGGTATTCGGTCTGGTTGAAGCCGAGGCCGCCGTACTCCTTGGCGATCTTCATGCCGAAGGCGCCCAGCTTGCGCAGGCCGTCGACGACGTGCTCGGGGTATTCGCCGGTGGCGTCGATCTCCACCGAGTCGACCTCGTTGCGCAGGAACTCGGAGAAGGCGTTGTAGAAGGCGCGGAACTCGGGCCGCTCCTCGTCGTCGGTGGGCGGCAGCGGGTAGGGGTGGAGCAGGTCGAGCCGGAAGTTGCCGAGGAACATCTCGCGCAGGAAGGAGGGCTTCCTCCACTGCGTCTCGCGGGAGGCTTCGGCGACCTCCATCGCCTCGGCTTCGCTGACCTTCACGTTGTGGGCACCTTCACTCATCGGGGGGCCTCCGTCGATACGTCGTCGATGTCGCTGGTCGATGGTCGCTGGTGGATGGTCGTCGCCGGTGCGTTCGGCCTGCCTATTGCCGCAGCTCGGCATCATTGTACCGGAAGGGCCGGAGCGTTGCCAGCGCTGGCGGTTTCGCCTCCGCGGGGCACGCTTGCGCGAGGCGTGGAAGGCCGTTTTTGCCGCAGGGTGGCAAAGCTCCGTGGCGTCCGGGAACGGCGCCTTGCGGAGCCTTCAAGGGGCGTGCCGGGCGGGGGTTGGCACACGGCCTGCAAATCCGCCTTCCAGACCGTACCGAGGGGCCGGCGGCGACTCCGCCCGCCGTCCTCGGTCCGAACCCCACAACAAGACGCTCCAGTGAGCCACCAGACCGAGAACCGAGAAAGGCAGGACCCGAAATGAAGACCTTGCGAAGCTACGTCACCTTCACCCTGGCGGCGGTGCTCGCCGTCGTCCTCTCCACCGCCGGCTGCGCCACCACGCAGAGCCCGGGCGCGCAGGTCGCCGACGCCGAGCTGGCGACTCGGGTCAAGGCCAACCTCGCCGCCGACCCCCAGGTCAACCCGTTCAACATCGACGTCGACGCCAACGACGGCGTGGTGCAGCTCAACGGCCGCGTCGACGACGCCGAGACGCGGCGCGAGGCCGGCCGCCTGGCGCGCGAGACCAGCGGCGTCGTGCGGGTCGAGAACGAGATCACCGTCGGCACCGAGACCGCCGGCGAGGTCGTCGACGACGCCGTCATCGTCACCAAGGTGAAGGCCAAGCTCATCGCCGACCTGGAGGTCGCCGCCACCAACATCGACGTCGACTCCGAGCAGGGCGTGGTGACCCTCTCCGGCACGGTGCGCAGCGCCGAGGCGCGCGCCGAGGCCGAGAAGCTGGCGCGCGACACCTCCGGCGTGGTGCGGGTGCAGAACGACATCGAGGTCGGCGGCTAGGCCCGCCGGCTCGCACGGACCGCGGGGCTCGTGCCCCGCTCCCGACCGCGGTCGCCGCCCCCGGTGCGGCGGCCGCGGTTTTTCGTTCGGGGGAGACGCCTCAGCCGACCACCACCTGATCGCCCTCGACGCGCACCGCCACCGCGCGCAGCGGCGCCGGCGGCGGACCGGCGAGGACGCGGCCGTCGGCCGCGAACAGGCCCTGGTGGCAGGGACAGAGGTAGCGCTCCTCCGCCGCCTG
>CAZLBJ010000573.1:0-5118 GCA_964557755.1 uncultured Thermoanaerobaculia bacterium | reverse complement strand
GTTGATGTCGACGTTGACGTTCCGTCTACCACCGCGGGTCGCCCGCGAGCAGGTCCTCCACGCCGTCCGGACCCAGCGGCCGCGACACCAGGAAACCCTGGGCGGCGTCGTAGCCGAGGTCGCGGACGGCGGCGAGCTGGGCCGGGGTCTCGACGCCCACGGCGATCGTGCGCAACGACAGCGAGCGGGCCAGCGAGGCGATCGCGGCGACGAGCTCGCGGCCGGCGCCGTCCGGGCCGAGGCGGGCGAGGAAGCTGCGGTCGACCTTCACCGTGTCCATCGGCAGGCGGTGGAGATGGGAGAGCGACGAATAGCCGGTGCCGAAGTCGTCGATCACCAGGCCCACGCCCAGCTCGCGCAGGCGGTGGAGGATGCCGCGCGAGACCACCGGGTCGCTCATCACCACCCCCTCGGTGAGCTCCAACCGCAGCGCCGCCGCCGGCAGGCCGCAGCCGGCGAGCACCTGCGCCACGCCGTCCACCAGGTCCGCGCGGTTGAACTCGCCGGCGCCGAGGTTGACGTAGACGGCGAGCTCCGGCCAGCGCCGCCGCCAGCGTTCGACCGCGGCGCAGGCGGTCTCCAGCACCCAGCGGCCGAGCGGCAGGATCAGGCCGGTCTCGTGGGTGGCCTCGAGGAACGCCTCCGGGTGCAGCAGGCCGCGCTGCGGGTGGCGCCAGCGCACCAGCGCCTCCAGCCCCTCGACGCCGCCGCTGCCGAGGTCGACGATCGGCTGGTAGTGGAGCTCGAACTCGCCGCGCTCGACGGCGCGGCGCAGCGCCGACTCGAGGTCGAGGCGCTCGATCGCCAGGCGGTGCATCTCGGGGTCGAACACCAGCCGCTGGCCGCCGCCCACCGCCTTCGCACGGTACATCGCCAGGTCGGCGTCGCGCAGCATCTCGTCGGGGCGCGCGTAGCGCCGGTCCCACAGCGCGATGCCCATGGTGGCGCCGGTGTAGACCTGGCGGCCGCCGACCTCGAACGGGCGCTCGAACTGCGCCTGCAGGCCGTCGACGCGGCGCAGCGCGTCGGAGGGGTCGGCGAGCTCCGCGAGCAGCACCGCGAACTCGTCGCCGCCCAGCCGCGCCACCGTGTCGCCGCCCACCATGGCGCCCGCCAGCCGCCCGGCGATGCCGAGCAGCACCTCGTCGCCGGCGCGGTGGCCGAGGCTGTCGTTGATCAGCTTGAAGCGGTCGAGGTCGAGGTAGACGACGGCGAACAGCTCGCGCGGGTGGCGCCGCGCCCGCGCCATCGCCACCTCCAGGCGGTCGCGGAAGAGGTTGCGGTTGGGCAGGTCGGTCAGCGGGTCGTGGAAGGCGTTGTGCGCCAGGCGGTCCTCGGCCTGCTTGCGGGCGCTGATGTCGACCAGCGTGCCCTCGAGGTACTGCAGCCGGCCGTTGCGGTCGAAGACGCCCTGGCCGCGCTCCTCGATCCACCGCCAGCCGCCGTCGGCGTGGCGCAGCCGGTACTCGAGCAGGAACGGCCGCCACTCCTCCACCGCCGCCGCCACCTCGCGCATCACCGCCTCGGTGTCGTCCGGGTGGTAGAGGTCGACGAACGACAGCTCGTCGGAGAGGAAGTCGCGCGCCGGGTAGCCGGTGAGCTCGGCGACCTCGTCGGAGAGGTAGAGCATCGAGAAGCGGGCGTCGTTGCGGCACAGGTAGACGACGCCGGGGACGTTCTCGACCAGCACCCGGAAGCGCTCCTCGCTCTCGCGCAGGGCGCGCTCGGCGCGCTCGCGGAACAGGGCTGCGCCGAGCAGGCCGGCGGCGGCGCGCAGGCCGTCGAGCTCCGCCTCGCTCCAGCGCCGCGCCCGCGCGCAGTCGTCGAAGCCGAGGAAGCCCCAGAACTCCTCCTCGACGAAGATCGGCACCACCGCCACCGAGCGGATCTCCTGCGCCTCGAGCAGAGCGCGCTCGGTCGGCGGCATCGCCGACACCGGGCCGTGCAGCGCCTCGCCGCGGGCGAGCACCTCGATCCAGCGCTCCATGCCGACGTCGCGCGACGAGACGTCCTGGAGCTCCGGGTTTTCGATCTGCGGCGCCGTGCCGGTCGAGGCCCACTCGAACATCTGCGACACGCGGCGGCCGCCGTCGAAGCAGCGGAAGACGTAGACGCGGCTGACGCCGGTGGCGTCGCCGAAGGCCTCGAGCGCCTGGAGGATGCTGCGCCGCCAGGGCACGCCGTGGAGGAAGGCCTGGGCGGTGAAGGCGACTGCGTGGAGGATCTTGGCGCGCCGGTCGGCCGGCGACCGCTCGGCGCCGTCCGGCGTCGCGTCGTCCTCGGGATCGGTGGGAGGCGGCGCCTTCCCTGCGGGGGGGCTCGACATGTCCCGTACTTGCAACAGTACCTTGAAAGGCGGCAGCCGCCAACGGCGCCGCTAGAATGGCGCCGTGGAGCCCGCCCCGCCACCCGACCCGCCACCCGCGATGGGCGTCGACTTCGGCGAGCGCCGCATCGGGTTGGCCGTCTCCCACGGCGCCGTGGCGGTGCCGCTCGACACCCTCGAGCGGCGCACCGACCGTGCAGCGGTGGGCGCCATCGCCGCCGCCGCCCGCCGCCACGGCAGCGCCGTGCTGGTGGTCGGCGAGCCGCGCGGCCTCGACGGCGGCCGCGGCGAGGCGGCGGAGCGGGCGCGCCGCTTCGGCGCCAAGCTGGCGCGCCGCACGGCGCTGCCGGTGGTCTTCGTCGACGAGGCGCTGACCAGCGTCGAGGCGGCGGAGCGGCTCGGGAGCGCCGGCGTCGAGCTCCGCCGCCACCGCGAGCGGATCGACGCGGTGGCGGCACAGATCCTGCTCCAGGAAGCGCTCGACCGCGGCCTGGTGGCCGCCGCCGTCCGTCCCGACGCCGTCCGTCCCGACATCGCCGAACCTCCCCCGGAGACCCCGACGTGAAACGCGCCCTCGGCTGTATCCTCCTCGTCCTGCTGCTCGCCGGCGCCGCCGTCGCCGCCGCCGGCTGGTGGGCGCACCGCACGCTGGAGGCGCCGTACCGGGGGTTCTCCGGCGAGGAGCGCATCGTCGTCGTCGAGCCGGGCACGCCGTCGTCGCGCATCCTCGAACGGCTGGAGGCCGAAGGGGTGATCCGCGACGCCACGCTCACCCGGCTGTGGCTGGTCTACGGTCTCGGCGACCCGCCGCTGCAGGCCGGCGAGTACCGCTTCGAGGGCGCCGCCACCGCCGGCCGCGTGCTCGACAAGCTGATCGAGGGCGACGTGCTGACCCACCCGGTGACCCTCGTCGAGGGGCTGTCGATGGACGAGACCGCCGCCGCCCTCGTCGCCGCCGGCCTGGGCGAGGTCGACGCCTTCTTCGCCGCCTTCCGGGACCCGTCGCCGATCGCCGACCTCGACCCCGAGGCCGAGACCCTGGAGGGCTACCTCTTCCCCTCCACCTATCACTTCCGCTCCGGCATCTCCGAGGCGGAGATCGTGCACACCCTGGTCGCCACCTTCCGCCGCCAGTGGAGCGCGCACGTGGCGCCGGTGCGCGGCGAGCGGGCGCCGGACACGGTGCGCGGCATCGTCACCCTCGCCAGCCTGGTCGAGGAGGAGGCGAAGCTCGAGTCCGAGCGGCCGACGATCGCCGCCGTCTACGCCAACCGCCTGGAGCGCGGCATCGCCCTCTACGCCGACCCCACGGTGATCTACGCCATGAAGCTGCTCGGCACCTGGGACGGCAACATCCGCCGCTCCGACCTGCGCCTCGACCATCCGTACAACACCTACGTCCACCCGGGGCTGCCGCCCGGTCCGATCGCCTCGCCCGGCCTCGCCAGCCTGCGGGCCGCCGCCGCGCCGGCCGACGTGCCCTACCTCTACTTCGTGTCACGCAACGACGGCAGCCACGTCTTCTCGCGCACCCTGGCCGAGCACAACGAAAACGTGGCGCGCTGGCAGAAGCGCTACTGGCGTGAACGATGGGCCGAGGAACGGCGGCGGGAAGAGGGCGGCGGTTCCGAGCGTTCTCCCGATTGACAGCGGTTATCTCGTAGGATATCAAGGCAGTCACACGTCCTGGGCACGGATGTACCGCGCCGGCGAAGGCGCCCCGCACGGGGCTCGGTGTCCGCGGAGAGTCGGTCCGCGGGGAGGTAAGAAAAGAGATGAGGAGTCGCGAGGAGTTCGGCAAGTACCTGTTGCTCAAGAAGCTGAGCGAGGACCCGCTCGGCGAGACCTTTCGTGCCGGCAGGGTCGCGGCGGGCAGCGTCGAGCAGGTCGTGCTGCTGCGGGTGTTCAACGGCCGCCACCTGGACGGCGCGCGCCTGGGGCGGCGCATCGCCGGCCGCGGCTCCGTGCACGCGGCGCTGAAGAACCCGAACATCGGCAACGGCGTCGACCTCGGCGAGGAGCGCGGCGTCCCCTACGTCGCCTACGACTACATCTCCGGCCGCAACCTCGAGAACCTGCTGATCCAGGCCTCGAACACCAACTCGCCGATTCCCGTCGACCACTCCCTGCTGATCGCCGAGCGCATGTCGCTGGCGCTGGCGGCGGCGGCGGAGACGCGCGCCGGCGACGGGCGCGTGCTGCACGGCTGCGCCGTCCCCCACCTGGTGATGGTCTCCAACGAGGGCGAGACGCGCGTGCTCGGCTTCGAAGCGGCGCCGGGGCTGGCCGAGCAGGCCGGCTCGCTGGGCGGCGAGATCACCCGCTACCTGGCGCCGGAGGTGGTGGCCGGCCAGGCGGTCGAGCGCTCCGACGACGTCTTCACCCTCGGCGCCGTGCTGTGGGAGCTGCTGGCCTGCAAGCCGCTGCCCAAGGCCCCCGCCGGCGGCTACGCAGCGGTGGTCGAAGGCGCGCAGGTAGCCTACGACGGCTCGCCCTTCCCGCCCGAGATCGTCGCCCTGCTCAAGCGCAGCCTGGTGGCGCGCGGCCAGCGCATGGCCGACGCCGCCGCCTGGCACAAGGCGCTGGCGCAGCTCATGGTGGACGCCGGGTACGCCGCCACCACCTTCAACCTCGCCTTCTTCATGCACAACCTCTTCCGCCAGGAGATCGAGCAGGAGAACCGCGAGATCGAGGAGGAGAAGACGATCGAGGTGGCGGCGGCGGCAGCCGCGCCGGCGGCCGCCGCGGCCGCGGCAACGGCGGCCGCCCCCGGCGCCGCACCGGCCGCCGCC
>CAZLBJ010000572.1:0-4247 GCA_964557755.1 uncultured Thermoanaerobaculia bacterium | reverse complement strand
CGACGCGCGCCTCGTCGCCGCGCAGCAGCGGCAGCGCCGAGGGCACCGGGACGTCGGCGAGCTCGAGGGCGCGGCCGAGATCGAGGGCGCCCATCTCACCGTGCGGCGCCTCGCCCACCGCCAGCCACGGCGCGTCCTCCGCCTCCGCCACCAGCGGTGCCAAGAGCGCCGCACGCTGCGGCACGGAGACGTCCACCCTGGCCAGGCCGAAGCGCTGCGATGCCGGCTCGTGGACCAGCAGCCGCAGCGTGTAGTCGCCCGCCGGCAGCTCGAGGTGGCCGGTGAACTTGAGGCCGCCGAGGTACACCGCCTCGCCGATCTCCTCGAGGTCGAGGACGAACGACTGGGCGAGGAAGCCGACCACCTCGTTGCGCGGGTTGAGGGCGTAGGCGTAGACCTGCACCTCCGGCTCGTCCGGCGGGCTGGCGCCGAGCAGGCTCCTGCCGTCGATCTCGACGAGCAGCGCCACCGCCGCCTTGGCGGCGTCGCCGCTGGGCATCAGCACCGGCATCACCAGCGGCGCCAGCGCCACCTGGCCGCCCTCGCGGCCGCCCATCATCAGCGCCGCCATGCCCGCCGGCAGGCCGTGCAGCGGCCGCGCCCGGAAGGCCACCGGCAGCGACTCGGCGCCGGCGGCCGCGGCGAGGTCGTCGAGCTCGAGCAGGGGAGCCTGCTCCGCCGCGCCCGCTTCCGGCTGCGCCTGCGCCTGCGCTTCGACCTGCGGTTGCTCGACCTGCGGATCTTCCACCTGTGCTCCGGCGCCGCCGGCCGCGAGCAGCAGCGCCGCCGCGGCCAGGCGCGCCAGCACCTGCCGACCACCAGACGTCATGACCTCACCTCACCCTCCGAACGTGGAAACCCCGGACCGCGGAACGCGCTCAACCCTCGCCGATGGAGATGTTCAGGTTGACGGTGGACTCGACGGCCGCGACGTCGTCGCGCACCCCCACCGCCAGCTTGCCCGGGCCGCCGCGCACCGTCAGGTTGACGCCGTAGCCCACCTCGCGCGACATGGCGGTGAGGAGCTGCTCGTTGGGGATGTCGACCGGCACCTCGAAGCGCTGCGGCTCCGACAGGCCGCCGTCGTCGTCGCGCACCGCGACGAAGACGCTGAGGCGGCCGTGGTGGGCCGAGTCCTGGGGCACCAGGGCGAGCTTCGAGATCGGGATCTTGATCAGCACCGGCAGGACGTAGCGGTTCTTCGACTCCGACTGCTCCTTGCCCAGCTCGATGCGCACGTCCAGCGGGTTGCGGGCGACGTCGAGCACCAGCGCCGACAGCGTGAGGTCGCGCATCTCGGCGTCGACGTCCTTGCCGCGGTAGCCCTCGGTGTGGCGCACCCGCGCGTCGGAGAAACCGGGGAGCTTCACCTGCA
Source organism: uncultured Thermoanaerobaculia bacterium (assembly GCA_964557755.1). Lineage (GTDB taxonomy): Bacteria > Acidobacteriota > Thermoanaerobaculia > Multivoradales > JBCCEF01 > CAZLBJ01. The sequence goes on along the minus strand of CAZLBJ010000572.1, from coordinate 2,872 downwards.
CCCGGTGGTACTTGCCGTCGCGGCTCCGGTCGCTGACGTAGCCCAGCGAGTAGTAGTCCGAGTAGTCCTGGGCCATGACGTCGATCAGGCCGCGGACGTTGGCGGCGTTGAGCATCGTCGAGCCGCCGGTGGCGGCGGCGAGCTGGATCAGCGTGTCCTGCGACGACAGGTCGGCCTGCGCGATGAGCGGCGTGATGGAGCCGAATTCCGGCCCCGCCAGCGCCGAGCGCGCGCCGAAGGCGTCCAGCGCGTAGAAGGTGACGCGGTTGGCGCTCGCCGTCTGCGTCACGCGGTCGAACTCTTCGGTGAGGTCGTAGGGCCGCGCGGCGCTGGTCGGCGAGCTGACGCCGGCGGCGGCGGCGTCCGGGCCGTAGACGTCCACGAACGCGGTGTAGACCTCGAGCGCCGGGTTGGTGTTGAGGCCGTCGGAGACGTAGAGCACCGCCTTGCGCGCCGGCAGGCCGCCGAGCGAGGCGACCAGCGCCTGGATGCCGGCGAAGCTGCGCCGCATCTGGTGCTCGGCCTGGCCGGCGTAGCTCACCAGGCGCCCGAGGGCGGCGTTGGCGTAGTCCGACCGCTGCACCTTGCTGTCGGGCTGGAACGGTCCGCCGCCGCTGTCCGGGCCGCCGAGGCTGGTGTCGCCCTGGCTCAGCTCGCGCATGACCTCGCGGCGCTGCGCCACCAGCGACAGGTTGCCGGAGGTCGACTTGCCGATGCGGTCGAGGGCGGCGAGGACGGCGCCCATGTCGTCGGTGAAGAGCTGCTCGATGCGCGGCAGCGGGTCGAGCACGGCGACCATCACCTGGTCGCCCGGCCGCACCACGCTCGCCAGCTCCTCGCGGAGCTGGTCCATCGCCCGCTTGCGGTTGGCCGGCGCGATGTTCTGGTTGTCGATGACCACCGCCAGGTTGAGCCGCTGGTCCGGCGGCAGCTCCACGGACTCGCCGCCGAACTGCCGTCCGCCGGCCGCCCCCTCCTCCGCCGGCGGCATCACGCGCCGGGCGTCCTCGACGGCGTAGAAGTTGGTCAGCTCGACCTCCTCGCCGTCCTCGGTCACCACGAAGTCCTCGCGGGTGAGGCCGTGGAGCGGGTAGCCGTCCTTGTCGGTGACGGAGACCTCGATGTTGACGAGGTGGACCTCGACCGTGTCGATGAACACTTCGGTCGACGGGTCGGGGGTCTGCGCGGCGGCCTGCGGCAGGACGGGGAGCAGCAGCACGGCGAGCAGCACGAGCGCCACCGGCGGCGCGAGCTGAGCGCGGGTCCAGACGGGTCCGGTGCGGCGAAGTCGGGACATCGACCTCTCCTTTACGGTTAGTTGATACACTTCAACGACTTACGAATACGGCGTCGCCCCCGCCGGGTTTGCGATCATCATACCGCAGGGGCGGCGTCCGTGGCTCCGCGGGCGTCGAGATGCGGTAGATTCGTGGCCCCCGCCACCACCGAGAGCCGAGCGACCCGACGTGACCGACAGCAAGAGCGCCGCGCCGCGGGTGGCCGCCGGCATCCTGTCGAGCCGCCTGCTCGGCTTCGTGCGCCAGGCCCTCTACGCGCACTTCTTCGGCGTCTCGCCGCACGCCGACGTCGTCGAGACCGCCTTCCGCAGCCCCAACCTGCTGCAGAACCTGCTCGGCGAGGGCACCATCTCGGCGTCGTTCATCCCCATCTACAGCCGCCTCTTGGACGAGGGGAGGGAGGAGGAGGCGGGGCGCTTCGCCGGCGCCATCCTCGGCCTGCTGCTGGCGGTGGCGGCCGCCGCCGTGCTCGCCGGCGTCCTCTTCGCCGAGCCGATCGTGGCGGTGCTCGCGCCCGGCTTCCTCGCCGACGCCGGCGACCCCGGCGCCACCGTCGACCGCTACCGGCTCACCGTCGTCTGCGTGCGCATCGTCTTTCCGATGGCCGGCGTGCTGGTGCTCTCCGCCTGGGCGCTGGGGGTGCTCAACAGCCACCGCCGCTTCTTCCTGCCGTACTTCGCGCCGGTGCTGTGGAACACCGCCATCCTCGCCGGCCTGGTGGGCATGGCGGTGGCGCTGGTCGGCGATCCCACCTCGGGCGACGCGGTGGCCGCCCTCGGCGACGCCGGCCGCGACCGCCTGCTGCTGGCCATCTGCTGGGGCGCCCTGGCCGGTGGCTTCCTGCAGTTCGCGGTGCAGCTGCCGCTCGTCTTCCGCGAGATGCGCGGCTTCCGGCTGTCGCTGTCGATGCGCGTCGAGGGCGTGCGGCGGGCGGTGCGCGCCACCGGGCCGGTGCTCGCCGGCCGCGGCGTCCACCAGGTGTCGAGCTACCTCGACCTGGTGCTCGCCTCCTGGCTCGCCGCCGGCGCCCCCAGCTCGCTGCGCTACGCCCAGGTGCTGGCGCTCCTGCCGGTGAGCCTCTTCGGCATGTCGGTGGCGGCCGCGGAGCTGCCGGAGCTGTCGCGGCTCGGCCGCGGGGAGGAGGGGCGCTTCGTCGCCCGCGTCGAGCGCTCGGCGCGGCAGATGCTCTTCCTGGTGCTGCCCACCGTCGTCGGCTACCTCGCCTTCGGCCTGCCGATCGTCGGCATGATCTACCGCCGCGGCGCCTTCGGCGCCAGCGACCAGTGGCTGGTCTACCTGGTGCTCGCCGCCTACACGCTGGGCCTGGCGGCGACCACCTGGTCGCGCCTGCTGCAGAACTCCTTCTACGCCGTCGGCGACACCCGCACGCCGGCCAAGGTGGCGGTGCTCCGCGTCGTGGCGGGGGCGGCGGTGGCGGTGCCGGCGATGCTGCTGCTCGACCGCGTCACCGTCGCCTCGGTGGTCGACCCGGCGGCGCCGGGCCGCACCCTCTACCTCGGCGCCGTCGGCCTGGCGCTCGGCTCGGCGGTGGCCGCCTGGGTGGAGCTGGCGGC
>CAZLBJ010000571.1:0-3444 GCA_964557755.1 uncultured Thermoanaerobaculia bacterium | reverse complement strand
TCGGTGCGCGACAGCACGATCTGCGGCCCCTTGGGCTGGGTGTGGACGTCGGTGACCACGGCGCGGATGCGCTCGCCCTGGCTGTAGCGCTCGTGGCGCGCCTGCTCGCTGCGCGGGACCACCGCCTCGGTGCGCCCGAGGTCGATGATGATGTCGCCGCGCTCGAAGCGCTTCACGGTGCCGTTCATGATCTCGCCGACGCGGCCGACGAACTCGTTGTAGACGTTCTCGCGCTCCGCCTCGCGGACGCGTTGGTAGAGCACCTGCTTGGCCGACTGGGCGGCGATGCGGCCCAGGCCCTCGGTGGAGACGGGAATGAGGATCTCGTCGCCGACCGCGGCGTCGTCCTTGTGCTCGCGGGCCTCGTCAACGGTCCACTCGGCGAGGGGGTCCTCGACCTCCTCGACCACCTGCTTGACGATGAAGGCCTCGAACTGCCCGGTCTCGAGGTCGAGGGAGGCGCGCACCGGCTCCTTGATGCGGTGCTGCTTCTTGGCGGCCGACGCCATGGCGTCCTCGAGGGCCGCCACCCAGCGCTCCATGTCGATGTCCTTCTCGCGGGCGACCGCCTTGAGGATCTCGGCGAAGTTGACCTGTGTCGATGTCTGTGCCTGGGCCATCTCTCTCGTTCGCTCTCTGTACTGGTCTCTGAACGGTGGCTGACGCTGCTGTGACGGCGGCGCGTGCGCGCCGCCTCCCTGGGCCGCGACGGCCGGGCTCGACCTCTAGAGCTCGACCTCCAGCCGGGCGACCTGGACGTCGGCGAGCGGGACGTCGAGCCGCTCGCCGCCGTCGTCGAGGATCACCGTGATCTCGTCCTGCCCGCCCTCGGGCCCGGCGGCGCGGAACGCCTCCAGCCGGCCGATCACCGTGCGCTTGCCGCCGTCGCCGGCGGCGAGGTACGTCAGCCGCACCTTGTGGCCGGTGAAGCGCTCGTAGTCGCGCGGCCGGTAGAGCTGGCGGTCGAGCCCCGGAGAGCTGACCTCCAGCACGTAGCGCTGGCGCCCGAAGTCCACCACGTCGAGCAGCGCCGAGACCATCTTCGACACGTGCTCGCAATCGGACAACGTGACGCCGTCGGGGCGGTCGATGAACAACCGCAGGTGTCCACCCCGGAATTCCGCGTGCACCAGCTCGAGGCTGGCGCTGGCGGCGATGGACTCGAACTCGGCCCACAGGTCCGCGTCGAGGCGGTCCTTGGCGGCGGGCTTCCTGCTGCTCTTGCTGCTCGTCATTCCTGTTGTCCCTGGCGCCCGTCCGGCCGTCCCGCGGCCCCGGCGCGACGAAAACTTCGGCCAATAAAAAAAGTGGGCATGCCGCCCACTCCCTTACCGACCAAGGCAAGCCGAGGCGGGACCTAGTATAGGGTACCCGCGGGCCGGCTTGCAAGTTGCTCCACGCGGGGGGTTTGCGCCCCGCGGAGAGGCCGCCCGGACGGCCGGGCCGCCGGGGGGCGCGTGCCAATCTGGCGCGTCTCGGCGGCCGCCGCACGGGCGGCGGGCCGCGATCGCCCCCTGTCCACGCAGGGAATAATGCATGGCAGCACTCTTGCTATTTCCACTGCGGCGTGGCCCGTCCGCACCCAACGAGCGAACCCAGTCTCCAACCGAGGATTTCTTCGATGAAGAGCAGTTCCAGCCGACAGTTCGTCACCCTCCTCCTGGTCCTCGGGGCCGTCACCTTCGGCATGGTGCTGGCGAGCGGCCTCGGCTTGGCCGTCCCCGGCCTCGCCGACGACGCCGCTCCCGGGCCGCAGGTGGTGACCGGCACCGCCACGGCCGGCGCCCTGCCGAGCTTCGCCGACCTCGCCGAGGCGGTGGGGCCGGCGGTGGTGTCGATCCGCGCCGACACCTACCGCGAGCGCAGCCAGCGCCGCGGCATGGACCCCTTCGAGTTCTTCTTCGGCCCGCGCGGGCGCCAGGACCCCCGGCAGCAGGACCCGCAGCAGCCGCCGCAACAGCCGCCGCAGCGCTTCCGCCAGGAGTCGGGCGGCAGCGGGTTCGTGATCAGCGCCGACGGGCTGATCGCCACCAACAACCACGTCGTCGAGGGGGCGGACCGGCTGGTGGTGACGCTGGAGGGGCGCGAGTACGACGCCGAGATCAAGGGCACCGACCCGTCGACCGACACCGCGTTGCTCAAGATCGACGCCGGGCGCGACCTCAAATACCTGCAGCTCGGCGACAGCGACGACCTGCGCGTCGGCGACTGGGTGATGGCCATCGGCAGCCCGCTCGGCCTCGACCACACGGTGACCACCGGCGTCGTCTCGGCCAAGGGCCGCTCGATCGGCATCATCGAGTCGTCGTTCGAGAACTTCATCCAGACCGACGCGGCGATCAACTTCGGCAATTCCGGCGGCCCGCTGGTCAACCTGCGCGGCGAGGTGGTGGGCATCGCGACCGCCATCAACTTCGGGGCCGAGAACATCGGCTTCGCGGTGCCGGTGAACATCTTGAAACAGGTGGTGCCGCAGCTCCGCGAGGCGGGCCGCGTGGTGCGCGGCTACCTGGGCGTCGACATCGACAACCTGAGCTACGAGCTGGCGCAGTCGTTCGGCTACGAGGGCACCGACGGTGCGCTCATCCAGCGGGTGCGCGAGGGCGAGCCGGCGGCGCGCGCCGGGCTGCGGAGCGGCGACATCGTCACCCGCGCCGACGACGTCGAGATCACCGACACCCGCGACCTGATCGACTACGTGGCGAGCAAGCGCCCGGGCGAGTCGGTGGAGATCGAGGTGTGGCGCAACGGCCGCCGCGTCACCGAGCGCGTCGAGCTGGGTGAGCGTCCGGGCGCCGAGCAGCAGGCGGCGGTGGAGGAGCGCGAGGACGCCAGCGGCGTCGAGTGGCTCGGCATCCGCTTCCAGGAGCTCGACGCCGAGCTACGCGAGGGCCACGGCATCCCGGCCTCCGCCACCGGCGTGCTGGTCACCTCGATCGAGCCGGACAGCCCGCTGTACGACGTCGGCGTCGCCCCCGGCGACATCATCGCCGAGGTCAACGGCAACCCGGTCGACGGCCCGGCGGACTTCCGCCAGCAGCTCGAGGCGGTGCCCTCCGGCACCTACCTGCGCCTCTACGTCCAGCGCCACGACCCGGCCAGCGACCAGTGGGCGTCGTTCTTCGCCCCGGTGCGCAAGCCGTGACGGGCTGAGGGCTACGCGATGTACCGGCGGCCGGTCCCTTCGCGGGGCCGGCCGTTTTGTTTTAGCGGGGAGGGGGACGGGCGTTGGTGGCGGGGTGGAGTGGGTCCCCGGGCAGGGAACAGCGCGCTACTGCTCGGACTCCAACCGGGGGCGCGCTTCGGCTTCCACGGGCCGCCATCGGCTCGGACTCCGAAGGGCATGGCGCTTGGCCCGCTCCAGACGTCCCTGCGCGGGGACCCACCCCACCCCGAAGACCGGCGGTGGCCCCGCACGAAGAATGTGGGCGTTGGTGGCGGCAT
>CAZLBJ010000570.1:0-2838 GCA_964557755.1 uncultured Thermoanaerobaculia bacterium | reverse complement strand
CCACCTTCTTGAACCACGCCCGCCGGCCGCGGCGGGTGGTGCCGCTGGAGGACGGGCCGGCGGGGGGCGGCGCGGCGGCCGGCGAGGACGAGCCGCCGCGCGACCGCGACGGCGGCCACCGCGATCCCGGCCCGCTGCCGGACGAGGCCCTCCTCTCCAACCGCGCCCACGACCGCCTGCGCCGCGCCGTCCTCGCCCTGCCCGACGAGCTGCGCTTCACCGTCACCGCCCGCTACTGGGGCGAGCTGCCGGTGGGCGAGATCGCGCGCCAGGAGGGCGTCACCGGCGCCGCCGTCCGCAAGCGCCTGCGCAAGGCCAACACCCTGCTCGCCGCCCACCTGGAGGACCTGCCATGAGCCGCCGAACCGAACGCGAGATCGCCCGCCGCCTGGCCCGCCTGCCGGCCGAGACGCCGGCCGCCGAGCCGCCGGCCGGGCTGCTGGAACGGCTGCGCGCCGACGTCCCCGACGACGTGGGCGAGCGCCTGGCGCGGAGCGAGCGGGAGGGCGAGCCGGGCGGCGGAACCGTGGTGCCGTTCCCGGTCCGCCGCCGCTGGATGGCCGCCGCCGCCATGCTGGTGACGCTGGTCGGCGGCGGGTTCCTGGCCTGGAAGCTGTCGCAGGCGGTGGCGCCGCTGGACCGCGAGGTCTTCGACGGCGCGCCGGCCGCCCAGGCGCCGGCGGCGGCGCGGGACGAGGCGCGGGAGCCGAGGGCCGGCGCGGGCGCCGAGAGCGGCGAAGAGCAGCTGCTGGAGCCGGATCGGCAGGCGGTGCGCGAACGACGCCAACAGATCGACGAAGGGGAAGAGCCGGACCAGGCGACTGGCGCGGAGCGTCCGTTGCCGCAGCAGGAACTCCGGCGGCGGCTGGAAGCCCCGGTCGCGGACGAGCTGGCGGAGGAGGCCAGCGCGCCGTCAGTGCAGCCGCAGCATGGCGCTCCTCCGGCGAGCCGAGCCTCGGGCCTGCGCGGCTCGAGCAATTCCGCCGAGTCTCCGCCGCCCCCGGCGGCCGCTCCGTCCCCGCCGGTGCAGGATCCGAGCGCCCTCAAGGTGCGCGTTGCCAACCAGGACGGCGATTCCCTTCCAGGCGTGGAGGTGCGGGTCGAAGGGGGCGACGTGCACGAGGTCGCATTCACGGACGCCGCGGGGGACGCGGAGTTCCAGGAGCTGCCGCCGGGCGACTACGAGGTCCGCGGCGAGCTGAGCGGGTTCGCCACCGTCGTCGACGAGGTGAAGGTCGGAGACACGGGCACCGCCGACAAGGAGCTGCGGTTGCCGCTGGCCTACGCGGAAGAGATCGTCGTCGTCGGCAAGGCGCCGGTGATCGACACCTCGAGCACTGCGGCGTCGGCGACCTTCGACGATCGCCGGTCCCGGCGCCGCAAGCAGCGCCAGGAGCAGCCTCCCGCGCCGCCGGCAGCGAAGGCGGTCCCGAGCCCGGAAGGACCCTTGACGGTCCCGGCGGAGCCGCCCGCCTCCGGCATGACGGTGGTCTACCAACCGGAGACGCCCGCTCCGTCGCAGGTGCACCCCGAGGTGGCGACGGCCGCCGACCGCATGTCGACCTTCGGGCTCGACGTCGACACCGGTTCCTTCACCCTGCTGCGCGCTCACCTCGAGGCGGGGCAGGTGCCGCCGCCGGCGGCGGTGCGGGTGGAGGAGGTGGTCAACGCGCAGCGGTTCTCCGATCCGTTCGCCGCCGCGCCGGCCCCTCCCGGCGAGGTCTTCCGCCTGCTCGCCGACGGCGCGCCGTCGCCGTTCGCGCCCGGGCCGGAGTACCGGCTGGTGCGCTTCCGGGTCGCCGCCCGCGACCTGGCGGCCGCCGAGCGTAAGCCGGTGGTGCTGACCCTGGTGGTCGACGTGTCGGGCTCGATGGAGGGGGAGAAGCTCGAGCTGGTGCGGCGCGGCCTCTACCAGCTCGCCGACTCGCTGCGTCCGGACGACCGCGTGGCGCTGGTCGTGTTCTCCGACCGGGCGCGCCTCACCGTCCCGCACGGCGAGCCGGGGACGCTGCGCCGCGGCGCCGCCGGGCTGACCACCGAGGGCGGCACCAACGCCGAGGCCGGCATGGTGCTCGGCTACGAGACCGCCCGCGCCGCCTTCGTGCCCCGCGCCAGCAACCGGGTGATGCTGCTGTCGGACGGCGTCGCCAACATCGGCGCCACCGGCCCCGAGGCGATGCTCGCGCGGGTGGCGAAGGAGGCCGCCGCCGGCATCGAGCTGACCACCGTCGGCGTCGGCATGGGCGAGTTCAACGACGCCCTGCTCGAGACTCTCGCCGACCGCGGCGACGGGCGCTACGCGTACGTCGTCGACCGCCGCGAGATCGAGCGCCTGTTCTCCGGCCAGCTCGACGGCACGCTGCAGACGGTGGCCGAGGAGGCGCGGGCGCAGGTCGAGTTCGAGCCGCGGGTGGTGGAGAGCTGGCGCCAGCTCGGCTACGAGAACCGCGCCCTCGCCGACCACGAGTTCCGCTACGAGTCGGTGGACGCCGGCGAGATCGGCCCCGGCCACTCGGTGACCGCCCTCTACGAGGTGAAGCTGCGCGCCGAGCCGCCGCCCGGCCGCCCACTCGCCATGCTCAAGCTGCGCTGGCGCGAGCCGGCCGCCGCCGGCGGCACCCCCGGCGCCTGGCACGAGAGCGAGCAGCGCCTGCTGCCGCGGGACCTGGCACCCTCGTGGGACGCCGCGTCGCCCGACCTGCGCCTGGCCGCCGTCGCCGCCGAGCTCGCCGAGCAGCTCCGCCGCTCGCCGCACGCCGGGTCGCCGCCGGCCGCCTTGGTCGCCGCGGCGCGCCGCCTCGCGGGACACCCGGAGCTGGCCGGCCTCGCCGAGCGGTG
>CAZLBJ010000569.1:0-2586 GCA_964557755.1 uncultured Thermoanaerobaculia bacterium | reverse complement strand
CGCCGGCCTCCGGGCGCGGCTCGCGCGGCACGGCGGCGAGCGGCGGCGCCGGCGCGCTGCCCCAGCCGGCGCCGCGGCGGCCGGCGGCGAGGCGGTCGACCGCCGCCGCCATGTCCGACAGGCGCGGCGTCTCGAACACCTGGCGCACCGCCAGCTCGACGCCGAAGCGCTCCTTGAGGCGCGAGACGAGCTGGGTGGCGAGCAGCGAGTGGCCGCCGAGGTCGAAGAAGTGGTCGTGGACGCCGACCTTGTCGAGCTCGAGGAGCTGCGCCCAGAGGTCGCCGAGCGCCGCCTCGGTGGCGGTGCGCGGCTCCTCGTAGGTAGTGCCGCGCACCGCCGAGCGGTCCGGCGCCGGCAGCGCCTTGCGGTCGATCTTGCCGTTCGGGGTCAGCGGCAGCGCGTCGAGGACGACGAACAGCGACGGCACCATGTGCTCGGGCAGCGACTGGCGCAGGTACCGGCGCAGCTCGCTGGCCGGGTCGACGCCGCTCTCCGCGGCGCGCCGCGCCGCCTCCGGCTCGACCTCGGCGTAGGCCACCAGGAGCTTGCCGATCTCGCCCTCGTCCTGGGCCACCACCGCGCAGCCGACGACCTCCGGGTGGGCGGCGAGCGCCGCCTCGATCTCGCCGAGCTCGATGCGGAAGCCACGGATCTTGACCTGGTGGTCGGCGCGGCCGAGGTAGTCGAGCCGCCCGTCGGCGGCCCAGCGCACCAGGTCGCCGGTGCGGTACATGCGGCGGCCGGGCTCGCCGCTGAACGGGTCCGGCAACCAGCGGTCGGCGGTCAGCGCCGGGCGGTTCAAGTAGCCGCGGGCGAGGCCGTCGCCGGCGAGGTGGAGCTCGCCGACGACGCCGGGCGGCACCAGCCGCCGCCGGCGGTCGAGCACGTAGGCGCGGGTGCCGGCCACCGGGCGGCCGATCGAAGGCGCCGTGGCGGCGGCCGGCTCGACCAGCGCCCAGGTGGAGTACGTGGTGTCCTCGGACGGCCCGTAGAGGTTGTACAGCCGCTCGACGGTGCCGGTGGCGTAGATGCGGTCCGCCAGCTCGCGCTTGAGCGCCTCGCCGGCGAGGTTGACGGTGCGCGCCGTGGCGGGCAGGGCGTCGGCGCGCACCAGCTCGCCGGCCGCCGACGGCACGGTGTTGACCAGCGTCACGCGGTCGCGCCCCGGCAGGTCGAAGAGGGCGAGGGCGTCCTCGGCGAGCACCACCGTGCCGCCGGCGGCGAGCGGCACGAACAGCTCGAACACCGAGAGGTCGAAGTTGATCGAGGTCACCGCCAGCACACCGGCCAGCTCCTCCGGCGCGAACCGCTCGAGCGCCCAGGCGACGAACGCCGCGGCGCTGGCGTGCTGGATGGCGACGCCCTTCGGCCGCCCGGTCGAGCCCGAGGTGTAGATGACGTAGGCGAGCTGGCCGCCGCCCACCTCGGGCAGCGGGATCGACTCGTCGACCGGCGTCGGGTCGTCGATCAGCACCAGCTCGGCGCCGCTGTCGGGCAGCTCGCCGAACAGCTCCATGGTGGTCAGCAGCCCGGCGTCCGGCGGGTAGCCGCCGCCGTTGCGCGCCGCCGCCGAGGCGCCGGCCGCGGCCAGGTCGTCGAGGATGAAGCGCAGGCGCTCGGCCGGGTAGGTCGGGTCGAGCGGCACGTAGGCGCCGCCGGCGCGCTGGACGCCGAGCATGGCGGCGAGCATCTCGGGGGTGCGGCGGCACGACAGCGCCACCGGCACCTCCGGCCCGACGCCGCGCTCGAGCAGGCGGCGGGCGATCTCCGCCGAGCGCGCCTCCAGCCGCCCGTACGTCCACTCCTCGCCGCCGTGCACCAGCGCGACGTCGTCCGGGGCGGCGGCGGCGTGGGCGAGGAACGGCGCGAACAGCGTCTCGGCGCGCGGCAGCGGCGGCGCGGAGCCCCACTCCTCGAGCACGCGCCGTTGCTCCGCCTCGTCCATCAGGCCGAGCGCCGCCAGCGGCCGCGCCGGGTCGGCGGCCGCCGCCGTCAGCAGCCACTCGAAGTGCGACAGCATGCGGCGCACGCTGGCCGCCTCGAAAAGGTCGCGGGCGTACTCCATCGACAGCGACACGCTGCCGTCGTCGCGCTCGACCGCCACCAGGGTGAGGTCGTACTTGGCGGTGCCGCCGCCGGAGGAGACGGCGCGGGCGGCGAGGCCGCCGCCCAGGGCGGTGCGCTCGGTGGGCGCGTTCTGCAGCACGAAGAGGACCTGGAACAGCGGCGCGTGGGCCAGCGAGCGCTCCGGCGCCAGCTCCTCGACCAGCTTCTCGAACGGCACCTCCTGGTGCGCCTGCACCTCCAGGGCCGCCTCGCGCACGCGGCGCAGCAGGCCGTCGAAGGTCAGCTCCCCCTCGGCGTCGGCAGAGAGGTCCGCACGGTGCACCAGGGTGTTGATGAAGAAGCCGATCAGCGGCTCGACCTCGATCCGCGTGCGGCCGGCCACCGGCGAGCCGACGGCGAAGTCGCGCTGCCCCGAGTAGCGGCCGAGCAGGGCCTGGAGGCCCGCCAGCAGGGTCATGAACAGCGTCGCGCCGTGGCGGCCGCCGAGCTCGCGCAGGGCGTCGACCAGCCCGGCCTCCA
>CAZLBJ010000568.1:0-7958 GCA_964557755.1 uncultured Thermoanaerobaculia bacterium | reverse complement strand
GGCCGGTGCCGCACCCGCCGCCGGCCGTACGGCCCCGGCCGCCGGCGACGCGACGCCGTCCGCCGGCGCCGCCCCGCCCGCCGACGCCGGGGCCTCCGAGCCGGCCGCCGATCCCGGGCCGGCCGCCCCTCCCGAGCCGCGCCTGCTCCACGCGGATCCCTGCGGCACCCAGGAGCGGCTGGCGGCAGCGGCGCGGCGGCTGGTCGCCAACGACCTGGCGGCGGCGGAGCGCGAGCTCGCCGAGGTGCTGGCGAGCGAGCCCTCCGAGCCGGCGGCGCACGCGCTCGACGGCTTCCTCCACGACCTCCTCGGCGAGGCCGACGCGGCGATCACCTCCTACCGCGCCGCGCTCTACCTCGACCCGGCCCTCTACCAGGTGCGCCTGCTCCTCGCCGACACCATGAGCCGCCAGGGCTGGCGCCAGCGCGCCCGCCACGAATACCGCGAGGTCCTGGCGGCCCTCGCCGCCGGCCGGGACCGCCTGCTGGTGCCGTTCGAGGTGCTACCTGTACCGGATCGGGAGGGTGCTGAGCGTCGGTGCCGGCGGGCACTGGGCAGGATCGAGTAGGGGAGGCGCCAAGCGGGGTCAGGTCTCGCCGTCGTCCAAACGACCGAAGGGTCGCGTCCGCGCGGACGAGCGGGCGCCAAGGTCCTTGCGGTAGGCATCCTTCCGGTCTTTGATCCGGATCACCACGACGACGAGCCGATCGTCCTCGATCGCATAGACGATCCGGTAGCGGCCCTGGCGTAGTCTGTAGAGCGCCTCTTCCCCCGACAGCTTGACCGCCCCACGCGGCCGGGGCTCGTCGGCGAGCGCGCGGATCCGCGCCACCACCGCTTCCCGGTCCTTCTTCCGCGGCAGCGCGTCGAGCTCCTTCGCCGCCGCCGGGGTGATCCTCAGCTCATAGCCGGCCACGACGCTTCATGTCCCGGACCACCTCGTCGAAGCTCAAGGTGGGCTCATGGCGCCGCTCGGCGAATACTTCGAGGTCCTCCGCATCCTCGCCCAGGGCCAGCTCCACGGCCTCGTTGACCAGCTCCGAGATCGACCGCTCCGTCGCCGCCGCCTTCAGGCGCAGGACACGGTGGATCTCGGGATCGAAGTAGACGGTGGCACGCTTGGCGTTCTGCATAGGGCCACCATAACGTCACGACGTCATGACGTCAAGTCGCGCCGTGGGCGGCGAGGCGGAACTCCTGCGCCTGCCGTCCGCTCTCACAGCATCAGATACCGGCCATTGAATCCGACTTTGAACCAGTCCACCAAGAGGTCGCTGCTTAATTGTCGAATAACAGTGGCTCCTGGGCCAGACTTGAACGTCCGCCACCAGGCAGCTTGGCTTTGGTGTGTTTGCCAGCGGTTGACGTGCCAGGCGAGGAAGTCGGCGGCTTGGACACCGGGTGCTTTCTTCATGTCCTGCTCGCAAATGTGCGAAACCAAACTGAGCGGACCCCGTTTTCCGCTGGGTCGGCTGAGCGCGCACTGCCACGCTATTTCGATCTGCCTCTTGAAGCGCTCCCCTTGATCGAAGATCAGCTCGACCGTTCCACAACGGTGACCCTCGGGCTCGCCTGGCGCCTGTGGCAGGCGCCGCAGGGCTAACTCGGCTACAAATCTTGCGCATACTCCCGCTTGGCCATGCTGCCTAAGGCCAAGTTCTCTCTTGCACGCGCTCTCCCAGGAGTTCGCGTCGATGGTACAGCAGATGCCAAGCAGGCACGTGTCGTCCGGCTCGTTGAAGGTGAAAGGAAGAAAACATCGGTGGAGGAGTTCGTCCACCAGCTTATCAACGCGAGCGACAGTCCAGCCTTTGTCGACGCTGAACGGCCCACTCCGGGCGTTCGCGTCGACCATGTGCACGTACTGGCATGGGGGATCGAAGCCGCTGATGACAGTTTGCCACTCTTCGGCGAACCGCTCCCACGTCTCAGGTGGAGCCAGATACCCCGCCAGGGTGACGCGCCCGGTCTCTCCGTAGCTGCCGTCGAAATAGCCCCTGACAGCGACGGTCGGCAGTGGACCTTTCTTGTCTATGGACATTTCGGGAAAGGATGGGTCCGGTGTCGGCTAACGGTTATTGAACTGAGCGGCGCGCCCTTCGCGCCCGCTCCAGTGAAGGGTTCGACGTCACTTAGCCCCGACTCCTTTTCGAACTGCGCCAGCTATCGCATCGAGTAGGTTGGAGAGACCATCAAGGCCCGCCGACGTTTCCAGACCCGTATCACGCCCCGATGGTAGTTGCCTGTCGGCCGATAGCCGGACGGCGACGGTACCAAGGAGGTCGGCGTCTCCAGCCGCCTCTACTGCCAAAAGTGCAACTCGCCTCTCCGTGATACGCGTAAGCTCATCTTGATAGTACCGGATCTGCTCCAGGCTCGAACGATAAAGTCGAAGAAAGAAGAATGAGAAGACTTCAATGAACGCTGCAGTTGAAACTCGAGGCACATAATATTGGACCATCTCGGGTACGCTTTCCAAGGTTTCCGTTACACCCAATACCATATAGGCCAAGAGCCCGACGGCGATAGTGGTGGTTAATACCCCAATGACAAGGTTCAGATTACCGCGTCGGGCGAGCGCGGATATCTCGGCCTTCAAGCGGTATACCGTAGCATCAAAAATGTCGCCGATAGTTGCGCGAAAAGCGCTCTCTGCTATCTCGCTCTCGAAGGTAAGTCGGAGATCCTCCGCCAGAGTCTTTGGAAGGTCCTCCTTGAGTGCCGAGAGTAGCTTAGTCCGTTCCTCCTCAGTAATTCCGACCCGGTCTACTGCTCCGCTAAGTGCGAACTCCTCCAACTCATTGAGCTTTCGTTCTAGCGTACCTAGCTGTCGGTGGAAGGAAGCGAATGTGTTTTCGATACGCTGCAGATCTTGGCCGGAGGACGGCTGGCTAGGCTCGAGCGACTCAATGAAGGGTATGCGGATATCTCCCCGCAAATACATTAGCAGCAGTAAGCCGGTGCCAAACGCAGCACCTGCTCCGGCCGCCGCCAATAAGATTTCGGGCCTTAACCCAAAATACCGTTCGAGCTCAAATCGAATCGCGAATAGCACGACTCCGAGGCCTAGGTAGATTAAAGCCGTGACGAGGCGAAAGCGGAGGCGCCGCCTCTGTACAGCTCTCTCAACCATATCCGGCCTCTTAGTCATGTCGTCGAACGTTAGAGTCAGCGAACCGGCCGCTTCCGATTAACCCGCCGCTTCGATCGATCCGGCCGTGAACCGAACTCCTTTGATTCCAGCAACTTCGGGCAGCGTATACGAAGGCGAGCAGGGCGTCAACCACGAACCGCCCTGCTCGGTACGCCGCAGCGAGATGGAGGCCCTGACGACCCGGCTCGGGTCGGATAAGCAGCGCGGTTCAGCCAATCTACCTGGCTGACTTCATCCCCACCCGCCGACGATCTGGGGGCTCTGAGTCAGGACTTGGAGATTGGATCTCCAATCGCTCCAGTTCGGAGAACCGGCTCGGAGGAGGTCGGATGGGCTCTTGACTCCGAAGCCGCCGCGGTCGAGGACGTGGCTGGTCCCTTGACTTACGCCCCCTTACCGCCTTATAGTCAGCTCCCGAATCCCGGAAAGGAGGTGCCCGCCCGACACGCCGAACCGCTCCACCTCGACCCTCACCGCCCCGGCCGCCACCCGGCGGGCCGGACGAAACGAAAGCGGCCCGGACGAGCGTGACCTCGCCCGAGCCTGACCCCGCAAGGAGGCTCGCTCCGTGCAGGATCGCACCAATCCTACCCGCCCCGCCCCCGGGAACGCCTTCACCCCCGCGTTCCTCGATCTCCTCGACCCCGAAGACGATCCCCCCACCGCCACCGAGGCCCTGGCCGAAGGCTCGTGGACGGTGGTGCGCGTCGCCGCGCCGAAGATCCCCTTCGCCGAGCCGCCCGGCGTCGAGCTGAGCGGAGCCGGCCCGTGGGCGGTGGTCCGCGAGGGCGGCCGCCCCGACGACGACCCGGCGGTCGCCAACTTCGTCCACCTCCACCCGGTCCGGCTCTCCACCGCCGCCGTGCCGATCGCCGCCCGCGACGCCGGCTATCGGCTCGATCGCCAGCCCGACCCGCGCGGCTTCGCACTGCGCCAGGACGGCCGCGTCGTCGGCCACCTGCCGTGGCACCACCACGAGCTCGTCGTCGCCCTCAACCACCTCGACGTCCTCGCCCGCTTCCCACGCGCGCTCGCCGCGGTGCTCGAGGCGGCGGGGGCGTCGGCGCTGGGGCGCGTCGGCGCGCTCCGGGCCGGGAGGTCTGCATGAGGACGCTGCTGCAGACGGTCGAGTGGACGCGGCGGAGCTCGTTTCCGCGCCCGTTGCCGGAGCCCAAGGTGTATTCGCCGCGGCTGCGGCGGGATCAGATCAAGGCGCTCTTCTACCTCAAGAGGTTCGCGGGGCGGCCGATGACCAAGCTGGCGCAGGAGGCGGTCGACCGGTTTCTCGACGAGCACGGCGGCGTCGAGGGGCTGATCGAGCGCGGGCTGGCGGCGTTCGGAGATCCCGGCGAGGACGCGCGGCAGCGGCGCGGCGCGCGCTGACGGCGAGCGCCGCGGGGCGTCGGCGGCGGGCGAGTCGGCCGGCCGCCGGCGCCTCGGTCGTCGTCGTCGGGCGTTTCCGCGGAGGTGTCCAGCCCCGCTGGTGTAGAGGTAGGCCGTCAGCCCGCCTGCCGCGGTGCCGACGTTTCCGCGTAGGTGGCCCGGTCCTTGCCGGCCGGAGGGTGGACCGAAATTGGTCCCCTCCAGGGGTTGACAGCTTTTCGGCGGCCCGCGGGGCGTCGTCTGCCTCCTGCCGCTGAGCACCCTCCCGGGCGGCGCTGGAGCTCGCCTCCGCCGCTCTTGGCGCGCCTGGCACCTCGCGCGTCTCGGCGGTAGGCTCGGTGGCCTCTGGCTGCGACTCAAGACGTTGAAAATTCAGGGGTTAGGATGGAGACAGAACGAACCGGAGGGACCGCACCTTGCCACCACTCGCACCGCAATCCGCGCCTGCCGATCCGACGCCGCCGGCGCACCGCCTCGTCGCCACCGCGACCACCGCCGGCGCCGACCTCGAATCCCTCGGCGAACGGATCGCCGAGCTCTCAGCCCACATCCAGGCGGCCACCTATCAGCTCCTGGTGATGATCCGCGAGTTCGACGAGCGCAGCGGCTGGAACTGGGGGGCCTGCCGTTCGTGCGCGCACTGGCTCAACTGGCGCACCGGCATCGACCTCGGCGCCGCCCGGGAGAAGGTGCGGGTGGCGCGGGCGCTGGCGGGGCTGCCGCTGATCTCGGCGTCGATGCGGAAGGGGGAGATCTCGTACTCCAAGGTGCGGGCGCTGACCCGCGTCGCCACTGCGGCCACCGAGGCGGAGCTGCTCGACTTCGCGCGGGCCGGGACGGCGATGCACGTCGAGAAGCTGGTGCGGGCGTGGCGGCGGGTGGACCGGCTGGCGGAGATGGAGCACGAGGAGCGGCGGCAGGCCACGCGGTCGCTTGCCGCCTACACCGACGAGGACGGGATGGTGGTGGTGCGCGGGCGGCTGACGCCGGAGGCCGGGGCGGCGCTGTTGCGGGCGCTCGACGCGGCCGGCGAGAAGCTCTACGCGGACCGGCGCTGCCAGCGCGGTGCCGCCGACGACGACTCCACCGCCGAGCAGCGGCGGGCCGACGCCCTCGGGCTGGTGGCGGAGAGCGCGCTGGCCGGCGGGCTCGATCCGGGCACCCGCGGCGACCGCTTCCAGGTGGTCGTCCACGTCGATGCCGAGGCGCTGCCGGCGGGGAGCGACCGGGGCGGCTCGACGCTCGAGGACGGTCAGCACGTTTCCGCGGAAACGTCCCGGCGGCTGGCCTGCGACGCCGCCAAGGTGGTGATGACCCACGGCGCGGACGGCTCGGTGCTCGACGTCGGCCGCCGCACCCGCACCGTGCCTCCCGCCCTCCGCCGTGCGCTCGCCCACCGCGACGCCGGCTGCCGCTTCCCCGGCTGCGGGCTCAAGCTGTGCGACGCCCACCACGTCGAGCACTGGGCCGACGGCGGCGCCACGAAGCTCGACAACCTCGTCCAGCTCTGCCGGCGCCATCACCGAGCGGTGCACGAGGAGGGTTTCGCGGTGGAGCTGCTGGCCGGCGGCGAGGCGCGGTTCCGGCGGCCGGGGGGACGGGTGATCGAGGAGGCGCCGGCGTTGCCGGCGATTGGCGGCCACGTGCTGGACGGGCTGTTGCGGCGGCTCGCCCGCGAGTCGATCCAGGTGAATGCCGCGGCGAGCCTGCCGACGTGGGAAGGGGGGCCGGTCGACTACAACGTTGCCGCGCAGTCCCTGCGGGGGCTGGAGGCTGCGGCTGGCTGAGGCGGTGCCTCCGGTGCTGGCCGGCGCGCGGGTGGCTGTCGTAAGGACTGCACCCGGTGGGGACGAGAAGGATCGACAATCGATCGTCCGCGAAAGTCCGCCGCGGCGCCGTCGGCCGGCGGACTGCGAAGGCGCCGAGCGAAGCTGCCGCCGGGCGCTGGGGAGGACCGACTGACCAGGCTCCGGCTCGATCACCCTCCCTCGCGGTAGGAGTCGACGCCGCCCGCGACGAGGCCCGCCAGGGCGACGCTGCCGCTCTCCTGGTAGAAGAGCCGCGCCACCTCGTCGAGCTGCTCCTCGCGGGGCCTCAGGCCGCGCTCGGCGAGGACCGCCTCGACCTGCCGCGCCAACGACCTCTTGCCGTCCCGCCGGTAGACGTCCGGGTGGACGACCAGGCGGTCGCCCTCGATCTCGACGCGCTCGTAGACGATGCGCAGCGGCACCTCGTTGTCGAAGCGGATCTCCCGCGTCTTGCCGGGGTTGGCCGCCAGCGTGTCGAGGACCCGCGGCTCGAGGTCCGGGGTGGCGTGGACGTGGAGACGGCGGGCGAGGTCGATGATGTTCTCGTTCGACAGGCGTACGCAGCCGTGCGACGCCGGCTCGCCCAGCTGCTCGGTCTCGGCGGTGCCGTGGAGGAAGTAGAGCGGCTTGAAGTAGATCTTGACGCGCCCCATGGCGTTGTTCGGTCCCGGCGCCTGCGGGCCGCGGCCGCGCGTCCAGCCCCGATTCGGCGGGTGCCACCACGGGTTCCAGATGGCGCGCTGCAGGGTGAACTCGCCCATCGGCGTCGGGTAGCTCGGGGTGCCGACGGTCACCGGGTAGGTGGCGACGGCCTGGCCGCCCTGGAGGAGGGTGAGCTCGCCGGCGGGGACGTTGATCACCACCTCGGACAACGCGACCGGCGCCGTGGCCGCGGTCAGGCCGGGGAACGAGCCCTCGGCCGCCGCCGTGGCGCACCACGCGGCGGCGAGGATGGCGAAGAGGGTGGAGACGAGGGTGCAGCGGTACTTCGGTGTCCTTCTCATGGCGTCGTACCTCCCGACCCCATGGCTAGTGCACAAGCGACGCCACCGCCGGTGGTACCCTTGCCGCCCATGTCCCTGGCCGGCCACTACTGGACCGTCGTGCCGCGCTTCCGGGCGCTGCCGCCGGAGCCGCCCTCGGTGCCCTGGTCGCTCGCCGTCGACGACCCGGCGCTCGGCCCCGTGCGGCTCTCCGGGCGCTGGAGCGAGGCGCCCGGCGCCCGCGAGGCGCTGCTGCTGCTGCACGGCCTCGCCGGCTGCGCCGACAGCCGCTACGCGCGGCTCGGCGCGGCGGCGGCGCTCGAGCAGGGAATGAGCTGCCTGCGCTTCAACATGCGCGGCTCCGACCTGGCGGGGGAGGACTACTACCACGCAGGCCTCAGCGACGACCTGGCGCGCGCCCTCGACAGCCCCGAGCTGGCCGGTTGCGAGCGCGTCCACGTCCTCGGCTACTCGCTCGGCGGCCACCTGGCGCTGCGCCTCGCCGCCGTCGAGCGGCCGCCGCGGCTGGGCGCGGTGGCGGCGGTGTGCGCGCCGCTCGACCTCGCCGCCAGCCACGCGGCCATCGACCCGCCGGCGGCCGCCGTCTACCGCCAGTTCGTTCTGCGCGGC
>CAZLBJ010000567.1:0-3795 GCA_964557755.1 uncultured Thermoanaerobaculia bacterium | reverse complement strand
CAATGCGTCGACCCAGGCGGACCTCACGGCCCAGGCCGAGGCCAGCGGAAACGTCGGCTCCGAGGCGGTGGACGAGGCGGTCCACGGAGTCGAGGAGGTCAAGAAGCGCATCAGCGGCATCGCTTCGCGGGCCGACACCCTCGGCACCCGATCGAAGGAGATCTATCGGGTCCTCGACCTGATCACCGACATCGCCCAGGAGACCCACATCCTGTCGCTCAACGCGGCGATCGAAGCGGCCGCGGCCGGCGACCACGGGCGCCGCTTCTCGGTCGTCGCCGAAGAGGTGCGGCGCCTCGCCCAGCGCTCCCAGGAGTCGGTCGACTCGGTGCGCAACCTCCTCGACGAGTTCACCGGCTCGATCCGAGCCACGGTGGTGGCGACCGAGGAGGGCTCGAAGGAGGCCAGCCGGGTGCTCGAGCGCGCCCGCGCCGCCGCCGAGGCGATCGAGCGCCTGCGCGGCGCCTCGTCGGACACCGCGCGGGTGGCGCGCGAGATCTCGCTCGCCACCCAGCAGCAGAACGCGGCCTCCGACGAGGTGGTGCTGACCCTGAAGGAGGTCAGCCAGGTGGTGCAGCGCATGGCCGACGGCTTGAAGGAGTTCTCCAACACCGCCGACCGCCTCAACGAGCTGGGGCTGACCATCCAGCTCCTCGCCCAGTCGTTCCACCTCGACTCGCCGCACTCGCTCAAGCACACCAGCCAGCGCTGGGCCGACGAGGTGCGCAAGCGGGCGGGCAACTGGGAGTCGATCGAGGCGGTGCTGCAGCAGACCGTCGAGCAGACGCCCTACGTCGAGCTGGCCTACGTCGTCGACCCGGAGGGCGGCCAGATCGCCTACGCCATCAACCGCGACATGCTGGGCAACGTCGATCTGCCGCCCGAGGTGCGCGCCGGCGAGGGGCTGGCCGAAAGGCCGTGGTACCGCGCCGTGCAGCGCGAGCGGCGGACGGTGATCACGCCGGTCTACGAGTCGCTGCTCTCCGAGCAGAAGTGCTTCACGGTGGCGACGCCGGTGGAGACCGAGGACGGCCGCATGGTGGGGGTCCTCGGCGTCGACGTCAACGTCGGGAGCTGGACGCGGATCTGACCCGGCCGCCGGTCCGGCCGGGTCGCACACGGGGCAGCCGCTGCCGATGGACCAGGAGTTCTCCGACCTCATCCCCGTCTTCCTCGAGGAGGCGCGCGATCGGCTCGATCGCCTGGCCACCCGCGTGCCGCGGATGGACGACGACGAGGAAGCGCTGGTGGTGGTCAAGCGCGAGCTGCACACCCTCAAGGGCTCCTCGCGCATGCTGCAGCTCGGCGCCATGGCCGAGCTCTGCCACGCCGCCGAGGACGCCCTCGCCGAGGGCCACCCGCAGCGCGTGGCGCTGCTCACCGAGACCGTCGACCGCCTCGGCGCCATGCTCGACCGCGTCGCCCACGGCCGCGAGCCCGCCGCCGCCGCGGAGCTGGTGGCCCGCCTGCGGCGCAGGCCCGAGCCGGCCGAGGCGCACCCACCGACAAGCCCTGAGCCTGCCCGCCCTGAGCCCGTCGAACGGATCGAAGGGCGGGGTGCGGACCGCGGCGAGGTGCGCATCGACGCCGCGGCCGAAGCACCCCAGGCCGCCGAGCCGGCCGCCGCCGTGCGCCTCACCGCCGCCGAGATCCGCGTCGACGCCGCCTCGCTCGACGCGGTGGCCGACCGCGCCACCCAGCTCCGCCTGATGGCGCTCGGCGCCGCCCGCGCCGGCGACCGCATGTACGAGCTCGCCCAGCTCGCCGAGGACGGCCTCCACGAGCCGCAGCCGAAGCAGGTGCTGGCGGTGCTCTCCGCCATGCTGCGGCGGGTGGCGGTCGAGCTCGAGGGCGACCAGCGTCTGATGCTGCGCGCCGCCGAGGCGCAGCTCGACCGCGTGCTGGCGCTGCAGCTCCAGCCGCTGCGCGGGCCGCTCTTGTCGATGGCCCGCTACGCGCGGCAGATCGCCGCCTCGCTCGGCCGCGAGGTGGAGGTCGAGATCGAGGGGCAGGACACGCGCCTCGACCGCCGCATCGCCCGCGACCTCGAGGACGCGCTGATCCACCTGGTGCGCAACGCCGTCGACCACGGCCTCGAAGAGCCGGAGGCGCGCGTCGCGGCCGGCAAGCCGCGCGCCGGCCGGCTGCGCCTGGCCGCCTCGACCGCCGGCTCGCGGGTGCGCCTGGAGATCCACGACGACGGCCCCGGCGTCGATCCCGCGGAGGTGGTGGCGCAGGCGGTGGAGCTCGGCCTGGTCGACCGCGCCGCCGCCGCCGGCCTGCGCCGGGAGGAGGCCTTCCGCCTGCTCTTCACGCCCGGCTTCTCGACCCGCCGCCAGGTCTCCGAGCTGTCCGGCCGCGGCGTCGGCCTCGACGTCGTCGCCGGCGCGGTGACGCGCGTCGGCGGCGAGGTCTTCCTGCGCTCCGAGCCCGGCCGCGGCACCACCGTGGCGGTCGAGGTGCCGGTGGCGCGCCGCGGCGAGCAGGTGATGGTGCTGCGGGTGGGGGAGTCGCGCATGGCGCTGCCCGCCGGCGTGGTGCGCGCCGCCACCGAGATCGGCGACGGCGACGTGGTCGAGCGCGGCGGCCGCCCGCTAGCCAAGGTGGCCGACCGCCTGGTGCCCTTCGTGGCGCTGGGTGAGGTCTACGGCGAGGCGCCGGGGGCGGCGCAGGTGCTGCTCGAGGGGTCGGTCTCGGGGCAGCGGCTGGCGGTGACTGTCGACGACGTCGAGGGCGAGGAGGAGGTGCTGGTGCGGCCGCTGCCGGCGGTGCTCGCCGGCGACCGCCTGCTCGAGGGCATCGCGCTGCTCGCCTCCGGCCAGCCGGTGGGCGTGCTGTCGCCGTCGGCCCTGGCGCGCCGCGACCTGCTGCGCGCGCGGCCACGCCGGGCGCCGGTCGAAGCGCCCCGGCGGGTGCGCGTGCTGCTGGTCGACGACTCGCTGGTCACCCGCGAGATGGAGCGCCGCCTGCTCGAGGACGCCGGCTTCGCGGTGGTCGCCGCCGGCGACGCCGACGAGGCGCTCGGCCGCCTCGGCGAGGAGGCGTTCGACTGCATCGTCACCGACATCGAGATGCCCGGCATGGACGGCTTCGCGCTCACCGAGCACCTGCGCTCGATGGAGCACTTCGCGCAGCTCCCCATCGTCGTCGTCTCGACCCGCGACCGTCCAGAGGACCGCCTGCGCGGGCTGCGCGCCGGCGCCGACGCCTACCTCACCAAGCAGAGCCTGGACGCCGGCGAGCTGATCGACCTGGTGCGGCGGCTGGCCGGGCGGTGATGCGGCGCCGCGCCGACAGCGGGCGCGCCGCCGTGGAGGGCGGCGGCGCCGGCGCCGCCGGGCCGCCGATCCGCGTCCTGGTGGTCGACGACTCGCCGTCGGTGCGCGCCGTGCTGCGCCGCTTCTTCTCGTGGACCGGCGACCTGGTGGTGGTGGGCGAGGCGGCGGACGGCGCCGAGGCGGTCGAGCGCACCCTGGCGCTCGGTCCGGACGTCATCCTGATGGACCTGGTGATGCCGGGCATCGACGGCTACCAGGCGATCGAGGAGATCATGCACCGGCGGCCGACGCCGATCCTGGTGCTCTCCGCGAAGGCCAACCGCGACCAGGTGCAGACCGCCTTCGACGCCATGCGCCGCGGCGCCGTGGACGTGCTGCCGAAGCCGGAGGACACCGCCGCCTGGCGGCACATGGCCGACACCCTGCCGCAGACGATCCGCGAGATCGTCGCCAGCCGCCACCACGCGGGCGGCGCCGCGGCGCCGGCGCCGCGCCCGCGGCCCCGCCCCGCGCCGGC
>CAZLBJ010000566.1:0-6656 GCA_964557755.1 uncultured Thermoanaerobaculia bacterium | reverse complement strand
GAAGGAGCGCTACGGCTCCGACAACCCGCGCTCGCAGATGCTGCGCTTCCACACACAGACCGGCGGCGCGACGCTGACGGCGCAGCAGCCGATCAACAACGTCGTCCGCACCGCCTTCCAGGCGATGTCCGCCGTCCTCGGCGGCACCCAGTCGTTACACACGAACTCATGGGACGAGGCGCTGGCGCTGCCCACCGAGGCCTCGGTGAACCTCGCGCTGCGGACGCAGCAGCTCATCGCCTACGAGACGGGGGTCGGCGCCATTATCGACCCGCTCGCGGGCTCGTACTACATCGAGTCGCTGACCGACCGCGTCGAGGAGGAGGCGAACGCCTACCTCCGCCGCATCGAGGACATGGGCGGAGCGCTGGCGTGCGTCGAGCAGGGGTTCCAGCAGCGCGAGATCGCCGAGGCCGCCTACCGCTTCCAACGCGACGTCGAGGAGGGGCGCGAGACGGTGGTCGGGGTCAACGCCCACGCCGAGAGCGGCGGCGCGCCGCAGGAGGTGCTGACCATCGACCCGGCGGTCGAGGAGCGGCAGGTCGAGCGCCTCGGCGCCTTTCGCGCCCGGCGCGACGGCGAGGCGACCGGGGCCGCTCTCGACGCCCTCGAGCAGGCGGCGCGCGGCGAAGCCGACCTGATGCCGCCGATCCTCGACGCGGTGCGCGCCGAGGCCACCCTCGGCGAGATCGCCGACGCCCTGCGCCGCGTGTTCGGCGAGCACTCGGACGGCGGCCTCGACTGACCGCTACGGCCGGGCGGCGTCCTCCGCGTCCTCGCCGGCGGCGCCCTCCGGCTCCGGCCGCGCCTCGACCATCGTCTCGGCGCGGCGCACGGCGGCGATCGCCTCGCGGATGCGTTCCACCTGCTCCGCCGGCACCCGCAGCACGCGGTCGCGTCCGGGGGCGACCACCGGCACCAGGCCGTCGGCGCCGGCGCCGTGGAGCTCCAGCCGCCCCTCGCGCTCGTCGCTGGCCTCGCCGCGCAGGTGGAGGGAGAGCTCCGGCGCGCCGAGCCCCGCGCCGTCCTCGCCCACCGCCTCGGCGCGCGCCTCGGAGAGGGCGTTGAGCAGCTCGCTCACCGCCGTGTACTCGATGACGTCGCCGTCGCGGTGCCACTCCTGCTCGACCTGGGTGAGCGACAGCCGCGGCTGGGCGCCCTCGCCGTGCTCCTCGACCACCAGGCCGACGAGCATGAAGGGGCGCAGCTCGGTGAGGCGGCGGGAGGCCCACTCCGCGGGCGTGCGCTCGACCGGCTCGCGCAACAGGGTGCGGGCGGTGACCACCTGGCCGTCGACGCTGAGGTGGACGACGCTCTCGGCGGCGCCCGCCTCGATCGGCGCGCCGACCAGGATGCGGAACGGCTCGCCGCGGCGCACGGAGTCGCCATCGTCCGCCGCGGAGGACGGCTCCGCGGCGCCGCCCTCGGCGGCGGGGTCGGCGGCGCCCTGGCTCGACGCCCACACCTCGATGGTGCCGCGCGGCGGCTCGAGCTCGATGCCGGCCAGGGCGGTGGCGTCGAGGCCGTCCTGGAAGGCGTCGACCTCGAGGTCGGCGAGGGCGGCGAGCAGCAGGTCGACCCCCTCCTCGTCGGCGCGGTCGCGGAAGGGTGCCACGACGTCGAAGCGCTCGACGCCGGGGCCGCCATGCTGGCGCACCAGCTCGACGCGGCCCTGCGGCCCGGCGAGGGTGATCGCGGCGACGTCGCCGCGGTCGAAAGGGATGAGGTCGCGCGCCCGCCACTCGGCGCGCACCAGATCGCCGTAGAGGGCTCGGTCGACGAGGAAGACGCCGCCGCCGTCCGGCGCCCCCGGGCCGCCGACGCGCACCACCATGTGCCGCGACGCCGGCACCTCGCCGCCGACCTCCAGCTCGATCGCGCCGCCACCGCCACCGCCGCCGCCGTCCTCGCCGTCCTCGCCCGCGGCGCGCTCGAGCACCACCCGCGCGCGCGGCGCGTCGAGGCCGACCTCGGCCGGCTCGACGTCCTCGAGCTCGCGCTCGTGGACCAGGCCGGCGAGGGCGGAGAGCAGCTCGGCGACCGCCGGCGCGTCGGCGCGGGCGCCGGCCAGCGACACCGGCTCGGCGAAACGCCACTGGCCCTCCTCGCCGGCGTCGGTGCCCGTGCGGCCGTCGTCGCCGCCGGCGCGCACCAGGCGCAGCCGGCGGTCGCCGTCCTCGAGCACCAACGCCTCGACGTCGGCCGCCTCGAGGCCCCCCAGCAACAGCTTCGCGCTCTCCTCGCGCTCCTCGCTGCCCGGCAGCTCGCGCTCCCAGAACCACAGCAGGGTGCCGAGGGCGAGCACCACCAGAAGCAGGACGAGCAGGCTCCGCGGTCTCATGCCGGCCCGGCCCCTCAGCGGCGCCGGCGGTAGTAGACGAAGACGCCGAGGACGACGCCGATGCCGGGCAGCGCCACCAGCACCAGCAGGTACGTCCAGCGGAGCTGGCTGGCGGTGAGCGTCAGGCGCACCTGCTCCGGCCGCTTGGCCGGGATGCCGAGCGCCGCCTCGCGCTCGACCAGCCAGTTGAGGGTGTCGGCGAGGAGGGCGGCGTTGTTGCTGCCAACGAGGAGCTGGTCGGTGGCGAAGGTCGAGTTGCCGAAGACGACGAGGCGCAGGCCGCTCCCGGGGGCGGCGCCGGAACCGTCCTCGGCGGCCTCCTCGGCGCCGTCCTCCGGCGCCTCGGCGTCGGGCGCCGCCGGCCCCTCGACCACCACGGCCAGCGGCACCGGTCCGGCGAGGTCGTCGTCGCCGAGCCTCACGTCCGCGACGTCCGTCTCGCCCCAGCCGTCGGCGGAGGTCTCCAGCAGCACCGACGCCGTCAGGTCCTCCGGTACGTCCTCGGTACCCACCGAGCGGGCGAGGCTGACCAGCACCGGCACCGCCGCCTGGCGCACCGAGCGGGTGACCGGGTGGTCGGCCGGGTAGCGGGTGACGTAGAGCGTCTCGGCGCCGTAGAAGGGCAGCGGGTTCGCGGGGTCGACCACCACGTTGCGGCCGACGTCGACGCCGTAGCCGAGCAGCCACTCCTCGAGCCCGGTCGAGCCGATCTCGGTGGCCGCCGCGCCGCCGGCGCCGAGCGGCGGGTCGAGCAGCAGCAGCATGCGGCCGCCACCCTCGAGGTAGCGGGTGAAGAGCTCGAGCTCCGGCGGCAGGAAGGTCGAGGTGGGGCCTGCGACGACGATCAGGTCGGTGCCGGCGGGCACGACGGCGGCGCCGAGGCTGGCCCACTCCTCGAGCTCGAAGTTGTCGTCGCCGAGGATGCGCTGCGCCTCGCCGAGGCCGTTCTGCGAGCGGTCGTCGAGCGAGATCTCGCCGTGGCCGGTGGTGAACAGCACGCGCGGCCGCTCGCCCTCGACGAGGTCGAGCAGCGCCTGGGTGAAGCGCGGCTCGCCGCGGAAGGCGGCGACCTCCGGCTGCCCGCCCATCTGCATGGCGGAGAAGTCGTACTCGGTGAGGTCGGCGGAGCTCACCACGCGGCGGTCCTCGCCGTCGTCGAACACCACCGCCGCCGACTCGAGGCCGTACTCCTCGGCCAGCCGCTGCGCCTCGAGCAGCTCGCGGCCGGGGTCGAGGGTGCGCACCGAGAGGTGCCGCGAGGCGGCCTCGTAGCGCGCCAGCAGCTCGACCGTCGGCTCGTAGGCCTCGTCGGTGGGCGGCAGGAAGACCACCACCTCGACGTCGCGGTCGAGGGCGGCGAGGACGTTGCCGGTCTTCTCCGACAGCGAGTAGAGCTGCTCGGAGGTCCAGTCGAAGCGGTGGTGGTACTTCCAGCCGAGGTAGTTGGCCATCAGCACCAGCGCCGCAACCAGCACCACGGCGGCGCCGGCGGTGCCGCCGCGCAGCCAGGCGCCGCGGTCGAAGCGGGATCGTCCGTCGCTCATCGCCTCACCTCCACTTGCGGTCCTCGAGCGCGCGGCTGGCGGCGAAGAGGAAGAACAGCGTGGTCGCGCCGTAGAAGACCAGCCGCCGGGTGTCGACGACGCCGCGCGACAGCTCGGTCATGTGGTCGAGCACCGAGACGTAGCCGAGCACCTCCTGGAGGCCGGGGTTGCTGACCAGGCCGCCGAGAAAGGCGGCGAAGAAGATCAGCAGGATGACGGCGAAGGTCACCATGGCGGCGACGATCTGGTTGCGCGTCATCGCCGAGGCGAGGACGCCGACGGCGAGGAACATGCCGCCGATCAGCAGGATGCCGAGGTAGCCGGCGCCGAGGATGCCCCAGTCGACGTCGCTCCAGCGGTCGACGAGTAGCGCGTAGAGGGCGGTGGGGGCCCACAGGAAGGCGAAGAAGACGAGCGCCGCGAGGTACTTGCCGGCCACCACCTGGCCCGCGGTGACCGGCGCCGTCATCAGCACCTCGATCGAGCCGCTCTTGCGCTCCTCGGCGAGCAGGCGCATGGTGATCACCGGCACCACGAAGAGCAGCAGCAGCCAGAAGAGGAAGCCGGTGAAGAAGATGTCGAACGGCCGCCCGGCCGGGTAGCGCGGGTCGGAGAGGTAGCTGACGATGACCGCGAAGACGGCGCCGTTGACGACCAGGAAGAAGAACAGGATCACGTAGGCGAGCGGCGAGTAGAAGTAGGCGCGCAGCTCGCGGCCGAAGGTGGCCCAGACGGCGCTCACGACGGCACCTCCTCGGACGGTTCCTTCTTCGGCGGCGCCTCCTCTTCGGCGGCCGGCTCGCCGCCGGCGGACGCCTCGGCGGCCTCCGGCGGGGCCGCCGCCACCTCCTCCTCCCCGGTGACCTCGTCGTAGGTGGTGAGGCGCACGAAGACGTCCTCGAGCGACGCCCGCTCCTCGGCCATCTCGAGCAGCACCCAGCCCTGCGCCACGGCGGCGCGGAACACCGCCTCGCGCGGGTCGGCGCCCTCGTCGACCTCGAGGTGGACCAGGGCGGGCTCCCCGGCGGGCCGCTCCGTCGGGGTCACCGAAGCGACCCCCGGCAGGGCGGCGAGCACCTCGGCGGCGCTGGTGCCGACACCCGCGCCGGCGCCGCCCAACTCGACGCGCAGGCTGCGCCGGCCGCGGCTGCGCTCGCGCAGCTCGGCCGGCGTGCCGTGGGCGACGATGCGGCCGCGGTCGATGATCAGCACACGGTCGCACAACAGCTCCACCTCCGGCAGGATGTGGGTCGAAAGCAGCAGCGTGCGCTCGGAGCCGAGCTCGCGGATCAGCTCGCGGATGGCGATGATCTGGCGCGGGTCGAGGCCCACGGTGGGCTCGTCGAGCACCAGCACCCGCGGCCGGTGGAGGATCGCCGCCGCCAGCGACACGCGCTGGCGGTAGCCCTTCGACAGCGTGCCGATGATCTGGCCGCGCACCTCGGACAGCAGTGCTTTCTCGATGGCCTCGTCGATCGCCGCCCGCACCACGCCGCGCGGCATCGCCTCCAGGCGGGCGCGGTAGGCGAGGTACTCCTCGACGCGCAGCTCCGGGTAGAGGGCGACGTGCTCCGGCAGGTAGCCGACGTCGCGGCGCGCCCGGCGCGGCTCGCGGAAGAGGTCCTTGCCGGCCACCGTCACCCGCCCGCCGGTGGGCGGCAGGAAGCCGGTGACCATGCGGATGGTGGTCGTCTTGCCCGCCCCGTTGGGACCGAGGATGCCGACGATCTCCCCTTCGTCGACGGAGAAGGAGATGCGGTCGACGGCGGTGAAGTCGCCGTACCGGCGCGACAGCTCCTGGACTTCGATCATCCGGTTCTCCGGGTGTTGGAACGGTGCTCGGCGGTACGCCGCGGCGGCGCCGCGGGCGCGACCAGTGTAGACCAGCAAACGCGGTGCCGGAGGGAAACCGCCGTGGACACGGCGGCGTCAGCCGGGTACGGGACTCCGGGGCCGCGGCGCCGGCGTACCGACGAGCATGCCGCGGGCGCTCAGGTCCTCGTCGATCTCCGGCCACCGCACCCCCTGGCCGTCGCCGAGGATCTCGAAGTGCTGCCGCTGCTCCTGAGTCGCCTCCGACAGGCGCCACGACCAGGCCAGCGGAACGCTGACGGTCCGGCCGTCGGCGAGGACGGCCCGGATCTCGTCCGCCGTCACCTCGATGCCCGCGATGCGCGGATCGCCCTCATCCACAGTGGTCATGCCAAGCCTCCTGGATCTGGACCATGTTGTCTCGAATCGTCGCCCGAATGCGGTTGAGCTCCTTCGCCGAGAAACCCTGGTTTCGGCTCAGAGCCAACGGCTGCAACCAGAACTTGCAGAGCAACCGTTCCCGCTGTACGTGGACGTGCTCCGGCTCGTTGCAAATCGAAGCTGTAGAAGAAAAACCGGTGCGGTCCTGGGATGTCGCGGATCGTCGGCATGTGCGCGACGATCCTACCCTGCCCGGCCGCTGCTATCCTGGGGCCATGGCGGACGACAAGGGTTCCTCGATGAAGTCGGCGTACGAGCTGGCGCTCGAGCGGCTGGAGCGCGAGGGGATCGAGCGGCCGCGGGAGGGGACGCTGTCGGACGAGGCGCGGCGGGAGATCGAAGAGGTCCGCAAGCGCGCCGACGCCAAGCTGGCCGAAGCCGAGATCCTGCACCGCGACCGCCTGAAGCGCCTCGCCGACCCGGCCGGCCGCGAGCAGGAGGAGGAGGACTATCTCCTCGAGCGCCGCCGCGTCGAGGCCGAGCGCGACGCCAAGATCGCCAAGCTGCGCGGCGTGCGC